>CAZPZE010000954.1:0-6635 GCA_964590625.1 uncultured Solibacteraceae bacterium | reverse complement strand
TTATCGAGCACCTGGGATCGCGAGACCGCCGTTACGTCTTTCGCGGCCTGCAGCCGGTTCTGGCGCTTCTTGCCGCGCTCGATCGTGTAGCCGACCCCGAAATCGAACTGCGCGGTGGTGTTGAAGTAGTCGGCGGAAGCGAGCTGCGGCAGGTTGAAGAGCGGAAGAAACTGGGAGTCCCAGGCGAGCGAGGGATTGGGCCGCAGGTTGGCGGTCACTTCCTCCGCAAGATTCTGGGTGATCGTGGTGCGGGCCGCCTGCAGCGAGTGATTGTGCCTGGCCGCCAGTTCCATGGCCTGCTCGAGCGTGATCTTCACCGGGGGCGGCGATGGCTGCTGGGCGTATGCCATCGCGCCCGTCAGCACGAGAATACAAATAAAACGATCTGCTTCCACGGTCTTCCTCTTTCCTGCCTGCCCTGCAAAATCACCAGAAACGAACCGTTACACGGATGAAAAAGCCGCCGGCCTGCATGCGGTAAACATCCGGGGCCGGCTGGAAATCCTGCAACGCGAACGGGAACTGTGGGACTACAGCAGGGAAGGGGGACCGCGGGTGAGGGTAGAGGCGACCGTGCGGGATTCGAAATCGGGAGCCGCCGTTAGAAGCGGCTCAAACTCCCGCACTTCGGGCGCGTGAACTAACTGGATGACAGCGACTTCGCTCACCGTCATGTGAGCGGTACTGCAGACGCTGCACTGGTCGGAGGGCTCCGTCAGATGATGCGAATGCGCTGCCGAGAGCGACGCCGCGGACACGCAGAGCATCGCCGTGAGTGCGAACAGCACAGCGAGGATCCGCAGAACGCGGGACATCCCGTGGGGCGGGCGCGTCATCTTAAACGAAGATAACACTATTTCGCGGGCGGCTGCCCGGCGGCGGGCTGCTCCTTGCTCTTATCATCGGGGATCGTAGTATCGTCGGGAGCATCGAATTTGATGGTGGTTCCGGCCGAGTATTTGTGGTATTGCTGCCACACAATCTCGTTTCGGAAACCATCCTGGCCGTTCCGCATCGTCACCCTCGAATCCGCGGGAAGCAGGAAGGTTTCGTCGGCGATTTTCTGGAATCGGTAATCCACAAGCTGGTCGACATCCTGCAGCGGATAGTCCGCCGGAATCTCGGGCACGACGGTGATTCGCAGCGGGAAATTATCTCCCCGCTCTACGTACAGGAGCCCGTGGAAACCGGCCGTAATCGTGGGCGAGCCTTCTGCCGCGATGGTTTCATGCGAATACTTCTGCTCCACGCGGTATTGGAAAACGTGGGTGAGGTTCCCGTCCAGGTTTCCCCATCGCAGCCACTTGAACTCAGTATGGGTGGCAGGGTCGAAGATTTCGTTGAGAACGGTTGCCCATTCGCCGCGTGAAATGGAACCACCGAGGGATTTCCAGGTTTTGCCGATCATCGCCTGATCATTACGCTGGATCAGGTCATAGTTTTCTTTGTGGTCGAAAAACGTCAGCTTTTCGATGAGCCGGTCATACTGCGACCAGGAGCCGCCAGTCTCAGGGCGGTAATGCATATCCACCGACCGGCGTGTCACCTGCATGCAGACGAAGTCCGGCAGCGTCTTCGAGTAATCGAGCGCGAAAGACGTGACTTCATCGAGCGCTTTCTTCTTTTCCGCGTCTGAGGGCTCCGGTGGCCCCGTCGGCTTCGGCGCGGTCATCACGATCTTGGGTGGGGGAGGTTTGAGCGATGCCGTCTGGTTCACCATCTGCATCAGCACCTCCGCGGTTTTCGGGCCGGCGCCGTCTGACTGAAGTTCCTCCACAACCTGGGGCGTCAATCGTTCGGAAAGCTTGACCGACTCGAGAAACTTCGCGACAGCTTTGTCGTTATTTTTCTGCTGAATCGAGGATTGCACGAACTCGATGAGCCGTGACACCGTCAGGGTCTGCTGCGCCGGGGCGGGAGCGCCCACAAGCAGAAAGGTAATCGCGCACACTACGACGCGAAGCGTTCCGAACCGCATACCACTATTGTCGCACCGGAAAAGCAAATGGTTTCAACGGAATGAAACCTTTACGGTTCCGGGATTTTTGCCCCGCCGATCCGGAGTTCCACCATCCCTCCGCGCGTGTTCGCCCCAAATCCGGTGGCTTCAGGCCGGGCACCATCGAAGATCAAAGGTAATCATGCGACTCCTGCTGGCGTGCGCGGGCATTCTGATTTCGCTCGCCGCCGGATCGACGGCCGACGCCACCGGCCTCGACAATTCTTCGCGTTTTGAGGAATTGATCCGGCAGGGTCGCGCTGCTTTTCTCGCATCGGATCCGGATCGCGCTGAATCCGCCTGGCAGCAGGCGTGTCCGGCGGACGCCATTGCCGCCTATTCGGTCGCCGAAACGGTGACCTGCGAGAACCTGCTTGCCTCGGTCGATGAAGCCCGCGGAAACCTGGCACGCGCCGAACAGCGATACCTCCACGCTGTGTCGCTCGCCGAACAGGCCGGAAAGGCTTACCAGCCGATCTACTGCGCCAGGCTTGTCGACCTGGGCGAGTACTATCATCGCCGCGGCAATACGGCCGCTGCCGGGGAGATCCTCCGGAAAGCCGTGGCTCTCGCGCGTCAACTGACCGTCACCGTTCCCGACCTGCTGCCAAAGGCGCTGATTCGCCTGGGATCGCTGGATGCCGATTCGGCCCATCCCGAACGCGGCCGCGCGCCGTTGATGGAAGCGCTCCAATCGACTCAGCTTCCCGCCGCTGAAGTCGCATGCGCGCATAACGCGCTCGGAAAAGTGGAACTGGCCAGCGGCCACCCGGACGCTGCCGAGCCGTACCTGCGCGAAGCTGTCTCGTTCGCCGAAAAAACGCTGGGCGAGGATCATCCTGCGACCGCCGCTTATCAAACCAATCTGGCGCTGGCGCTGATCGCCGGGCATAAGCCCGATCGCGCGCGTCTGTTGCTCCAGCGCGCCGAGTTCGTCCTGAAATCGAACCATCGCGCGCCCGGCCTTGAACTGGCCGCGGTCTGCGCCGAACTCGCGGGACTCGCCGTGAACGAAGGGAAGATGGCGGAGGCCGAGGATTACGCGATGCGAGCGGCTTCGATTCTGGACTTGCAGCCTGAACCCCATATAGTCTCGGTAGCGGCCGCGAAAGTGGCGCTGGCGTCCGTTTATCTTCGGTTGCACGATCTGCAGTCCGCGGAGCGCATTCTGCCGGACGCGGTGGCAGTGGAGCGGCAGAAGGCAGTCAATCCGCAGACGCTGGCGGCGTCGATCCAGTTGCTGGCCCAGCTTCGCGCGCAACAGCATGACCGGAGGTCGGCGGAGGCGCTCCAGCGCGAAGCGGCGACTATTGCGGGCGCCGCCAGTGCGAAACGCGGTCCCAAAGGTTCATGAATCCACCCCGTCCCTGCGCGGTTCCGCCCCTCGAACCGGCTCATTCGCCCCAAACGACTTCTGAGTTTCCGATAGATCGCCTCAAACTGAAGCTGGAATATGCGCCGCATCCCGCCAGTGCGGACACGCTGGCGCGAAGGGGTCATATTGACAACGAACGGTCGTTCGCGGCGCGCCGCGATCATCCTCTCCCTGGCCGCGATATCGGCGGCGGTCCTTCACGCGCAGGTTCTTAGCGGCGATCTGACGGGTTCTGTTCTCGATCCGAGCGGCGCGGCTATCGCGGGCGCGGAGATCAAAGCGGAAAATACCGCGACCGGCGTCGAATCCACTGTTAAATCCGGATCCACCGGCAGCTACCGGCTCGCGGATCTTCCCGGCGGCAACTATACGCTTGCGGTTTCGGCTCCCAACTTTTCAACGGCCTCGGTCAAAGACGTGGCTGTCACCGCCAGCCGCACTTTGACCGTCAATGTCACGCTGCAGGTGGGCAATGTTTCCTCCCGCATCGATGTGCAGGCCGATGCCGAGATCGACACGACCACTCCCACGATCGGCTTCACCTTTAATGATCGTTATGGCCGCGATTTGCCGGTCGCGAGTATCGGCCCAGGGAGTCTGGGCGTTCTGAATCTCTCGCTGCTGACCGCGGGCGTGGCTTCGAATGGTGGATTGCAGATGGGCACCGGCCCGTCCGTAGGCGGTACACGGCCGCGCGCCAACAATTTCACCGTAGATGGCGCTGATAACAACAATCGCGCGAACACCGGCGCGCTCGCGGCCGTTCCGAACGACGCGACGCAGGAGTTCACGCTGCTGCAAAACCAGTTCGGCTCGGAATTCGGCCATTCTTCGGGCGGGCAGTTCAATGTGCTGGTGAAGACCGGCAGCAACGATCTGCACGGCAGCGTCTACGAATATCTGCAGAACCGCAAGCTCAACGCGACCGACCAGCTCTTCACCAATTCCGGCATCACCGGCAAGCCGCGCTTCGATTCGAATCGTTTCGGCGGCACGGTGGGCGGTCCCATTCGCCGCAACAAGCTTTTCTATTTCGCGAATCTCGAATATGCGCCAACGGGCGCCGCGTCCACGCCCGGTCAGATTCTCACACCGACCTCGCAGGGCTATTCGCTGCTCGGCAACATGTCCGGATTGAGCGCGACCAACCTCGGTGTGCTCAAGCAATACGCGAGTCCCGCGCCATCAGCACTGGCGGACACGAAGCAGTATCCGGTGGTCAACGGTGTGCCGATTCCCGTCGGGATTCTGCCCATCGCGGCACCGAGTTATCAGAACATCGTCAACGCGGTCGGCAGCGGCGATTACTATGCTTCCGCCAGCGATCAGGTGCGCGTTCGATACCTGCTGAACCACATCAGCCAGATCGATAATTCCGCTGTGATTCCAGCGTTCTATCAGCAGGCGAGAGTGATCAGCCATCTTGCCAGCATCACCGAGTACCACACGTTCTCGCCATCGCTGGTGAATGAGGGGCGCATCGCCTACACGCGATTCACCAACAACACACCGGCCGGCAATTTCCAATACCCCGGACTCGACGCATTCCCCAATATCCAGATCGCGGACCTCAACGGATTGCAGCTGGGGCCGGATTCCGGCGCGCCGCAGTTCACCGGCTCGAACACTTATCAGTACGCCGATAATCTGACCTGGACCCACGGACGGCACACCGTGAAAGCCGGTTTCTCGGGGCAATGGGCCATCGCGCCGATCCGCTTCTCGCAGAACGTTCGCGGCAACTACCTCTACAGTTCGCTCGATCTCTTCCTGCGCGATATCACGCCCGATCAGCTTGCCAACCGCACGATCGGCAACCCGACTTATTACGGCAATCAGCATGAGGTAGAGGCTTACATCGCCGATTCTTTCCGCGCCAGCTCGCGCCTCACGCTGGATCTGGGTCTTCGCTACGTCCATGACAGCGTTCCGCTCGGAGAGCAGCGGCAGGAACTGAATGCCATCGCCAGCGTGCCTGGCCTTCTTGAATTCCGCGCGCCGAAAGCGCAGTTCTGGAACTTCGCGCCGCGCGTCGGCTTTGCGTGGTCGCCTGATGCTTCGGGGCATACGTCAGTCCGAGGCGGCTTCGGCATGGCGTGGGATCCGCTCTACGACAACATCGGCGTCAATTCCCAGCCGCCGCAGTTTGCGATCAATGTGGATCTCACCGGCAGCACCGCCCCCAACTTTCTGGCGAAGGGCGGAATCACGGGCGATCCGAATGCCGGTCCCCTGAGCGCGGCCGATGCCCGCGCGGCAACGGCCAATTACATCCCCGACCAGAAACTGCCCTACACGCTCAACTGGAACATCGGGGTGCAGCATGTTTTCGCGAAAGACTTCACGTTCGAGACCCGTTATCTCGGCACGCGCGGCGTGCATCTCGACATGCAGACGCGGCCTCTGAGCTATACCGATGTCACCCCGTCGCATTCACTGCCGACCTATCTGACGAGACCCAGCCAGGCGGCGCTCAACGCCTTGACTCTTACCGAGGAAGATCTCGAACTCACTGTGCCGACCCTTCCCGCTTATGCCGCGGCAGGATTCGGCAATCCCACCCTAACGGAATTCGCACCGCGTGGAAATTCCACCTACAACGGCCTCGCAACCCAGATCACGAAGCGATATTCGAAGAATCTGCAGTTTATCGGCGCCTGGACCTGGAGCCACCTGATCGACGACAGCACGGAAGAATTCTTCACCACACTGCTCTCGCCGCGGCGACCGCAGGATTCCCAGAATCTGCGCGCCGAGCGCGGCAATTCCGCGCTCGATCATCGCCATCGCATCACGTTCTCGGCGGTTTACGAAGTGCCCGGCCCCGCGGGCGCGGGACGGGCGCTGCGCGAGATCGCGGGTGGCTGGTCCGTCGCTCCGATTTATACCTGGGAAAGCCCGGAATGGGTCACCGCGCTCAGCCAGACCGATTCCAACGAGAACTTCGATTTCTTCTCCGACCGCACCATCGTCAATCCGGCTGGCCAGGAAGGCACCGGCAGCGACGTCACGGCCCTGACCAATAGCTCCGGCAAAGTGGTCGCTTACCTGGCGGACAACCCCAACGCGCGCTACATCGTGGCGGGTCCGGGCGCGTATGCCAACGGCGGGCGGAACACGCTTGCCGGACGCCCGATCAACAACGTGGATCTCAACATCCTTAAGGACATCCACGCCGGCGAAAAGCTGCGCGTCCAGTTCTCCGCGCAGTTCTTCAACCTCGTGAACCACGCGCAGTTCGTCCCCGCGTTCCTGAACCGC
>CAZPZE010000953.1:0-3227 GCA_964590625.1 uncultured Solibacteraceae bacterium | reverse complement strand
TCTGTATCAGCGCGTCAATTTTGATGACGCGAACGGATCGCAGACGCCCGGCCTGTATTCGAATTCGAGTTTTCAGCAGGCGACGGCGAACCGCTGGCAATTTCCTATGCTGCTGCAATACGGCGCAAGCGTAAGGAAGGTCAGTCCATTTGTGGAATTTGGTCCGTCGATTTCCGCGATGGTGGGTGGAAGGAGCACTTATTCCTCGACAAACACGAACCCTCCGGCCGCTCCCACGGTGAGTTCTTCGAGGGGGAGTTTTCCAGCGGTCACGACGGCGGGAATCACTGCCGGAGGCGGCATCGCGATTCCGGTTCGTGGGCATCATCTCCGGGCGGAGTTACGCTTCAGCCACTGGTTCTCAACTCGATATCCCGCCACAAACGCACTGTTAGGGGTCATCTACCCGGTTCCCGTTTCTTTCACGCTGCCAGCTGTATCCAGCCCTCTTGTCCTGCAAGCGAACGAAGCCAGCTTTCTGTTGGGGTTCTCGTTCTGAACACGCTATAGCGACGGACGTGCGCCGATGGCGGCAAGGTGCGGAGCGAGGAAATCCGCCTGAGCGATCCTCCCGCGGATGACTTCCACAGTGCCGTCCACAAAGATGAACCGCATATCGCGCACCCCCAGGTTGCCGAAGAACGTACGCAGCCAGGGTTCGAGATGGTTGCGTCCGGCATTTTCCGTATCGGGACCGTAGTGCCGGCCCGCGGTGAGGAAGCAGGTGAGCCGCTTCCCGTTCAGCGTTCCCTCCGTGCCGGTGGGCGTGACGGCGACCGTCTCGCCAAAACGCACCACCTGATCCATCCAGAGACGGAAACTGGCCGCCGGCCCCCAGTTGTGCATGGGCACGCCAATCACGTATTCATCGGCATCCAGCAGTTCCTGCGTGAGCAGGGAAGAGAGCGCAAGAGTTTCGTGCTGCGCGGACGTGCGCGATTCCTTCGGTGTGTAGTTCGCCGCGATCCACGCGGCATCCACCACGGGAATCGTGATGGCCGCCAGGTCCCGCCGAATGACCCAGCCTTCCGGGTTCACGGCGCGCCACTGATTCACGAATTCCCAGGTCAGGTTGCGCGATATGGATCTTTCTCCCATCGGACTGGAATCGATATGAAGCAGGGCATGCATTGATGTTTCTCCTGCCTTTCAGAATATTCAACCATTCGGTTGATTGTCAACCAGGCGGTTGAATATGTAAGATGGAGACTTACGTTATGGCCCGGCCCGCGGAGCACGCCAAAAATCTCGATCTTCTGTTCAGCGCGGTGGCGGACGCGACGCGCCGCTCCATGCTGGACCGGCTGCGAGCAGGCCCCCTGACCGTCTCGGAACTGGCTTATCCGTACGACATGAGCCTGAATGCTGTTTCCAAGCACGTCAAGACGCTGGAACGCGCAGGTCTGCTGCGCCGGACGGTGCGCGGGCGTGAGCATTCCTGCGAACTCGATGCGGCACGATTCGGAGAGGCCGTCGAGTGGATGAGCTATTACACGGATTTCTGGAATGCCCGCACAGCCGCTCTGGAGAAACATCTGGTAGAGAAGCGGAAGCGGAGCGCGAAGTGAAACACCAGACCGTTACAGTCCGCAGGGTGATCGACGCCCCGCGCGAGGACGTGTTCGACGCCTGGCTGGATGCGGAGGGGATGCGCGAGTGGATGTGTCCGGGGCCGGTGACGCGTTGCGATGTCACGATGGATCCGCGCGCGGGCGGCCGATTTCGGATCGTGATGCACGGCCCGGATCTCACGGTGGTGAACACCGGGGAATTTCTGTTGCTCGAGCGGCCGGCGAAACTGCAGTTCACGTGGAAGTCATCGCGGTGGGGGCTGGAAGAAACGCTGATCACGGTGGATCTCCTGCCGCATGAAACCCGCTGCGAACTGGTGCTCACGCACGAGAGATTCCCGGCGGAGCATTCCGCTGCGCAACTCGAAACAGGCTGGGGCCGCATCCTCGAACTCCTGAGCGGTTACCTGTGCGCCGAGCAGTGAGGATCTGCCAGGACCTGGAAGAATGCGATTCCCGTTCCGGACGCTAGAATTGAACTTGTCTCGCCGGAAACAGGTTCGGAAACCCAGGGAGAATCCGGCTGCTCCGCCAGCGCCTGTCACTCTGCCCCGCTTTCGATTCGACCGCGCTGACCTCATCAAGGCAGCTCTCCTGATCGTCCTCGTGCTTCTTGCCTATTCACCGGCGATTAGCGCCGGGATCGTGTGGGATGACACCGGCCATCTGACGTCGCCGGCTCTGCAATCGTTCGACGGTCTCTATCGAATCTGGACGCAGCCAGGCGCCACCCAGCAGTACTATCCGCTCCTCCACTCGGCATTCTGGCTGGAACACCGCATCTGGGGAGATGCGCTGGCCGGATATCACCTCATCAACATCGTTTTTCATATCATTTCGGCGCTGCTGCTCGTCGCGATTGCGCGGCGTTTGAATATCCCCGGCGGATGGTTTGCGGCGTTTCTTTTTGCGCTGCACCCGGTGGCGACGGAGTCCGTCGCGTGGATTTCCGAGCAGAAGAATACCCTTTCCACCGTGCTGTATCTGGCATCGGCGCTCGTTTATTTGCGGTTCGACCGCGACCGCAGGAAATCCTTGTACGCCGCAGCGCTCGTTTTGTATCTCATGGCGCTGGCGGCGAAGTCCGTGACGGCAACTTTGCCCGTCACTCTGCTGGCAGTGTTCTGGTGGGAGCGCGGAAGACTATCGTGGAAGCGCGACGTACTGCCGCTGTTGCCCTGGATCGCCGCAGGCATCGCATCGGCCGCCGTCACCTCGTGGGTGGAGCGGGTCTATATCGGGGCTACTGGCCGTCAATTCGACCTGTCGCTGCCTGACCGATGCCTTCTGGCGGGGCGTGTCATCTTCTTCTATCTGGCGAAGCTGGTCTGGCCAGCGAACCTCACATTCTTCTATCCGCGCTGGACAATCGATGCGAGCCAGGCCTGGCAGTATGCGTTTCCGGCTGCAGCGCTTCTGCTCGCCGCCGGTCTCTGGGTATTTGCGCGCAGGAAAGACGATCTGGCGCATCGCGCTCCGATTGCCGCATTCGCTGGTTTCGTGATTGCAATCGGACCGGCGCTGGGTTTCGTCAATGCCTATCCGTTTGTCTATTCCTATGTTGCCGACCATTTTCAATATCTGGGAATGCTGCCGGTTTTTCTTGCGGTGTCCGCCGGCGCGGCCGTTGTTGCGCGACGCGTGAATCCGGACGTC
>CAZPZE010000952.1:0-5995 GCA_964590625.1 uncultured Solibacteraceae bacterium | reverse complement strand
CAAACGCGCTTTATGGCGCACAAACCCAGCGCGCTGTCGCGAATTTCCCGATTTCGCCCCACCGCCTGCAGCCGGAGTTCATCCGGGCGCTGGGACTGATTAAAGCGTGCGCGGCGCAGGCGAATGCTGAACTGGGCGTACTGCCGGCCGACATTGCCGGCCGCATTGCCACCGCCGCCGGCGAGATCGCACGTGGCGATCACCTCGATCAGTTTGTTGTGGATGTCTTCCAGACCGGCAGCGGCACTTCCACCAACATGAACGCGAATGAAGTGATCGCGCATCTGGCGCACTGCCATCCGAACGATCACGTGAATCGCAGCCAGTCGAGCAATGACGTGATTCCCTCCGCCATCCACATCGCGGCAGCGCGCCGTATTCACGAGGGCCTGCTGCCTGCGATGGAACTGCTGCGCGGCACGCTCGAAGGCAAGGCCACTGAGTTCGCCGACATCTTCAAGATTGGCCGCACGCACCTGCAGGACGCCACCCCGATGACGCTCGGTCAGGAGTTCAGCGGCTACGAACACCAGATTCAATCGAACGCCGCGCGCACGGAAGCGTCGATGCAGGGACTTCTGGAACTGCCGCTCGGCGGAACAGCCGTCGGCACCGGCGTCAATGCGCCCGCCGGATTCGCGGCCCGCACCATCGAGCGAATCTCCCGCAGCACCCGTCTGACTTTTCGCGAGGCAGGGAATCACTTCGAAGCGCAGGCATCGAAAGATGCCGTCGTCTTCGTGAGCGGCGCGCTGCGCACCTACGCAGTGGCGCTCACCAAAATCGCGAATGACATCCGCTGGCTCGGTTCCGGACCGCGCGGCGGGCTCGGCGAAATCCGCCTGCCGGAGCTGCAGCCGGGCTCGAGCATCATGCCAGGCAAAGTGAACCCCGTGATTCCGGAAAGCGTTCTGATGGCCTGCGCGCAGGTGATCGGACATGACGCCGCCATCACCTGGTGCGGCGCCGCCGGCAACTTCGAGCTGAACACGATGATGCCCCTGATGGCGTACAACCTGCTCGATTCCATCAACCTGCTGGCCGCGTGCTCGCGCAATCTCGCGGTGCGGTGCATCGCCGATCTTTCGGTGGATCGCCGCCGTTCCGAAGCCCTGATCGAGCAGTCGCTCGCCATGGCAACTCTGCTTGCACCGGAAATCGGTTATGACAAGGCTGCCACTATCGCCGGGCGCGCCGCAGACACCGGACGCACGGTTCGCGAAGTCGCAAACGAGATGAGCGGGCTCTCGCCCGCGCGGCTCAATGAGTTGCTGTCATTCCGCCCGCATGGAACGGATGGGGGAGGAGATTCCCCGCTGCGTCGAACCCAATAGGAAACGCAGGTCCGGCGATTTCGAGCGCCGGGTTTGCTTCAATCTCACTCCGCAGATTTTCGCTGAGCGCCACCGCACCGAGTTCCAGCGTGTTGTGGATCCACGCCATCGTCACCTCAGCCGGGTTGAGCTTGCCGACCGTTGCGGTTAGCAGGTCGATGCATTCACGGTCCGATGGAAAATGGAGCGGAATCCGAACGGCCGCAAGCGATCCGGAAGTTCGCGCGTTCAATCCGCTCACGTGCGCATTGACGCGCGGCAGCACGTCGTCATGAACCACGTCCGCCAGCCCGATGCCGACTGCATTCCCGCCGCTTTGCGTCGTCAGGCTGCGGATAAAGATTCGCTCGATGCGCGGCGTATCCGGCCAGGGGTTGTACCGCCCGTCAACCCCGCGATTGACTACTTTCAGATCCATGCCGGTACCGCTGATGTTTTTGCCGATTTCGTCCACGATCAGGACGTCCACCGCCGGAACAGGAATGCGCGGCATCCACGACTTGGCGAGGCGCAGCAATTCCTCTTCGCGCTCGATGAGCTGCCACGCCGGCAGCACCGCCACCTGCGCGGTTTCATGCGTCGCATCTTCCAGAATCGCGAGCCCGCCCAGAACTTTCCCGCTGCTGAAGATCAGTTCGCCGGAAGAGCGGATCACGCGGTCCATGCCATGCGTGCGCGCGTGCGAATGCGAAGTTTTTGCACCTTCCAGCTTGCCCAGCCCGATGGCCGCCATTTTGGTCAGGCCGCTTTCCAGCTCTCCCGCGAAGCTGGTGTGCCACTTGACGCGATTGATCAGAAAGATCGCGTCTGCGTTCCACGCGTCGCGGCTCACGAATGTTTCCACGCCGAGCCGCGACTCGCCGAGTGAAATAACGTCCAGCGAGCTGACAATGGGACATCCCATCGCCGCTTCGGTAATCCCGTAGTGCGCGAGCGTCGACGCCTGGCCTTCCGCCGTGCCGCCGCCGTGGCTCCCCATCGCCGGAAAGACAAACGGACGGAAGCCGTTCGTCCGGAAAAACTGGACCACCGTCCCGACGATGGTGCTGATGTTGGAAACACCGCGGCTGCCTGCCGCAATCGCGACGCGCGCGCCGGGTGCAAGCACAGCGGTAATGTCACTCGCTTCCAGTTCGCGGCGGACAGCGCCCGCGACATCCGGCAGCGCCCGCCCTGGAAATTTTTGCCGTACCGGCAGAAGCATCAGCGATAAGTCAGGCATATCGATAAGCCCACTCACTCCTCGCCCGGCGATAAATCGTCGTTATGCGCGTGAAGAATCCGGTTCCACACATCTTCTCCGAGTGGAAGCAGCGTATCGAGCGAATAGCTGCACAGCACCGGGCAGCGTCTTCCGCGCGGCCCGAGCCGGAGAGTTCATTCACCATTTCACCGTAAATCCGCACGTTGCCCGCAGGCAAGTTTGCGATTCTCTGCCTCACCGCGGCGCCCACGATCGAGCCCTCGGCATCGAGGAAGAAGATACGCCCTGCCCGTTCGAGTGCAGCCCCGTCGAAATCGTTATTCCCCAGTTGCACGTTGATGCCGGCCCTGTGTTCCGCGGTCACGATCTGGACAACGGATTCGCCGCGCCAGATCCCTTCGCCGATAAAACGCGCCACCGCTGGCACGATTTGCTGGAAATTGCTGTACGGGTATACGATGTGCGTCTTCGGGAGGGGATCGGCAAGCAGCGCTGCGGTCTTCGGCGTCATGCTCAATTCGGCAGAAGCCTGTTCACCTGATCGAGAAACTGCTCCGATGAAAACGGCTTCTGCAGGAATTCTACCGCGCCCGGCGATATCTGCTGGGAAGAGAGCAGCCCGCGCCGCTGCAACTCCGGCAGGCTGAAGCCGCTGATATAGAGAAGACGCATGTCCGGCTGCAGTTGCCTGACCCTCCGGGCGACGGCTGGACCGTTGCTGTCCTGCAGCACTACATCGGCCACCAGCAGGTCAATGCTGCGCGAAAACGTTTCGCAGTGCTGCACCGCGCACGGCTCGTTCGCGCATTCGAGGATTCGCGCCTCGGTTCTTTCGAGTATCGTGTGCAGGACGAGGAGCGTGTTCGTGTCGTCGTCGAGCAGCAGAATCGTCCGGTCTTTCCCCGCTGGCTGAACCGTCATCCGGCCATACCCACCGCGAGTTGCGCGCTGGTGCATTCCGGACACAACCCGTGGGTGAAGTCCGCCTCCGTGCGTTTCGCGATATAGCTCTCAACCTGCTCCCACTCGCCGACGGGATTATGAATCTTCTTGCACGCGCTGCAGATCCGGAGGAGCCCGCGCAGCCTGGCTAATTCCCTTTCCTGCGCTTCCTCGAGCGCGCGCTGCGCCAGAATGCGTTCGGTGACATCGATGCAGCTTCCGATATAGCCCTGGAACGTGCCGTCATCGGCGAAGAACGGCACGCCGCGGTCGAAGATCCAGCGATACTCGCCGTCGGCGCACTTCAGCCGGTAGTGCATCTCGAAGATTTCCCGGCGCGCGAAGGATTCGAGATATGTTTTCAGGCACTGATCGAAGTCATCAGGGTGCACGCCCTCCGCCCACTGGTTGCCCGTCTCCTGGTCCATGGACCGCCCGCGGAAGAGCAGCCATCGATCGTTGAAGTAATCGCACTCGGTCGAGGTGTTCGCCCGCCAGATCATGATCGGAGCCTGTTCCACCAAAGCCTGATACTCAGTTGCCGAAAGCGCGGGAGCCATAATCGTGATCCTCAGAGTTGGGGTGGGTGGAACGCGGAGAGAAAATTCTGCACCACAGGGGGCATAAGCGAGGAAGGAAGCAAGTAAATCACCAAACAACTCCGATCGGATCTGTATCTTTCATACCCAACGCTCTCTCCCCACCGATCAAGTCGCACGCTGGATGAGCGATTGCTCACCTTCCCTCCGCTGAATTTCACCAGGAGTACTGCAATGAATCGACTGGTCGTCGTTTTCCTGATGCTGAACGGCTTAGCGGTGGGCGATACATTGACATTCACGATCACCGGGACGGGTACCGGCCATTGGGGTTCTCAATCGTTCACGAACGCGGCATTCACCTTCACATTTTTCCTGCCCAATGCTGACGCTATTCTGCAACCCTCATGCTGCACGGCAGTCCGTTCCACGCCGCCAGGCACCCCCGGCACGGTCTACGTCGCCGGGTTCGGCAGTTCCGGGTTCGGCGCCAATGGGAACCAGGCTGTCTACGTGTATCCCGCGGCGGCGGTCGTCGGAATCTGGCACTACAATCTCTCCGATTTCCTGACCATCGCCAACCCCGCGTTCTCTTCCTGGGATCTCTCCACAACAATTGGACCGGTCACCGGAACAACCTTCACTTACCCTCTGGCTTTGGATCTTGGGTACGGCGTGACGCTTGCGTTCACTTCCGTAACCGGCGTCCAATTCAGCGCGCAGCGCGGGCGCAGCGGAGGTGTGCCCACCGTAGTTTCGATGAATCCCGCGTTTGGAAATTCCAGCAGCGGAGTTGCCAACACGTTTCAGTTCGTCGTAGCCGACGATGCCGGCGCCGCCGATCTGCAGGGGATGAATGTTCTGGTCTCCGACGCCAAACTGAATCGGACTGGCGATCCCTATGCGTGCTGGCTATGGTTCGACCGGGCTGCTGGCACACTTTCTGCCTATAACAAGGGAAACTGGCAGACCGCGCAAATCGGCGCCGGCGGATCGACTCTGAATGGCGACAGTTGCACGATCGATACAGCAGGCGCGGCCGCAGCTGCGGCGGGAAACCAGATCACCCTCACCGTTCCGATTACTTTTCTGAACCATCCCGCTGAGCCGGACACGATGCCGGTTTATGTGCGCGCGGCGAACAACGAAAACCAGGATTCGGGTTATCAGCAGGCTGGCACATTTACCGTTTATCCCGGCGCCAGCCCCAACTTCATGATGAGCGTGACGCCGACGCTTAGCGATGTCGCGGTTGGTGACGACGCGACGTACACAGTGACCGTGGTGCCGAAACCGGGATTCAACGACGCTGTCACGCTTTCCGCGAGCCCGGGTGTTTCCGGCGCAACGGCCAGCTTCACGCCAGCCTCAATCACCGGCGCGGGCACTGCGGCTTTAACCGTGACAACCAGCGGAATTCCGGATTCGGTTTATCCGCCATATCTGGGCGGAGGGTATCCGGTGCCTGTGGTTGGTGAATCTTCGTCGGGCACTGTGACGCAGAGCGTGGACCTGTTGGTGGAAGTCGGTCCGCCGACGATTTCCGTAAACGACAGGCTGATCAGTGGAACGTCGCATGTTTACGCAGTTTCGGTGAGCGATGTGCTGGCCTATTCCAACTGGGCCACGGGGATCACCGGGTTCAACCTGCTCTTCGCTCCGTCGCTCAACGGCCAGAATGCGTGCTGGGTTTTCTATGACGGAACCATCCTCTGGCTCGCGAGCGACGATGCGGCCACATGGACACCGGTCGGTCCACTGGGGACGACGAAGACCGCTCAGAACAGCCAGTGCACGGTCGGCGGACCAGCCGGGAGCGCAGGGCCGCGGCTTTTTCCGCATGTGGGCTGGCTGGTAAACGTGCCGGTCACGTTCGCTCCGGGCTTCGCCGGGCCGTCAAACATCTTGTGGATGCGAGCAGGAAACGCCGCAGGATTCGGAACCGATTACTTCCCCTGGATTCACTGACCGGACGT
>CAZPZE010000951.1:0-2643 GCA_964590625.1 uncultured Solibacteraceae bacterium | reverse complement strand
ACACCGATCAAGCCGGGCGTGAACGTGGGCCGGGGCTCGGACGACACGCTGTTCGCGACCGTCACGGGCACCGTGCAGTTCCGCGATCGCGGCCGGATGGGGAAGTTCGTCAGCATTATCGCCGCCGAGTAACCCGGTTATTCCAGGAAACCAGGGCCGCCGGTCTGCCTCAGGCAGCAGGCGGCCTTTTTTGTGCTCGGAAGGAAGAAGCAGATGCTGGTTGATGAAGTCAAAATCACGGTAAAGGCGGGGGACGGGGGCAACGGCTGCCTGGCGTTCCGGCGGGAGAAGTATGTCCCGCGGGGCGGTCCGAGCGGGGGCGATGGTGGCCGCGGCGGTGACATCTGGATGGTTTCCACCATCCATCGCAACACGTTGCTGCATTTCCGCTACAACCCCGAATACACCGCCCAGCGCGGGCGGCATGGCGAGGGCAGCAATCGCACGGGCCACGAGGGTACAAGTGTGACCGTGCAGGTGCCGGTTGGGACGGTCGTCTACGATGCCGAGACCGGCGAGCAGCTATTCGATTTCTCCGAAGACGGGCAGAAGTGGCTGGCCGCGAAGGGCGGCCGGGGAGGGCGGGGGAACGCGCGATTTACTTCTTCCACCCATCAGGCGCCGACCGAACACGAGGACGGCAAACCCGGTGAATTCAAGGCCTTGCGGCTGGAACTGAAACTACTGGCTGATGTGGGTCTGGTGGGGTATCCGAACGCCGGCAAGTCGACTCTGATCTCCCGGATCAGCGCCGCGAAACCGAAGATCGCTGACTATCCGTTCACTACGCTCGAACCGAATCTCGGGGTCGTGCAGCTTCCGGACGATCGCAGCTACGTGGTGGCCGATATCCCGGGGTTGATTGAAGGCGCGCACGAGGGCAAGGGACTGGGCATCCAGTTCCTGAAGCACGTGGAGCGGACGAAGGTGCTGGCGCATCTGGTCGACATGTCCGAAACCGGGCGCGATCCGAAGCATGATTTCGAGACCCTGATGGCGGAACTCGAGAGTTTCAGTCCGGCGATGGTGGAGAAGCCGATGCTCGTGGTGGCGAGCAAGATGGATGCTTCACAGGATCCGAAGAAGGTGGCAGCACTCAAGCGGCTGGCGAAGAAGCGGGGACTGCCGTTCTTCCAGATTTCGAGCGCGACGGGTCAGGGGATTGACGAGCTGAAGTTCGCGCTGGCCGATTGCGTGTTACCGCCGATGTCCGGCGCCGGCGAGTAAGCCCGCACGCAGGATTTCGGTAGCGTCGCGCGGTTCGAGCGGCGGCGCGATCTGATAGCCCTGGAACAGATGGCAGCCCGTGGCGCGAGCGCGATCGAGCTGTTCCGTGCGTTCGATGCCGCGCGCGATCACGGTGAGATCGGGGCGGTTGTCAGGCGGATAGAAGGGCTCGCTGATGCGAATCTCATCGAACAGTGTGTCTTCGCGGGTGATCTGCAGCGACGAAATGAGGATGCCTTCCGCGCGCAGACGCTGCGTCTGGGCGTTCGGGTGCGCGGCGCCCGTAATGTGAACGGTGATCGACGAGGGCTCCAGATGCCAGTCGGCGAGTTCCTTCAGGAGTTCGCCGGCGAAATTTCCGTCAGTGAGCTGGCGCGGTGAAACGTTCAGAGTCACGCGGGTGTGAAGGTCGTGATCTTCCCATTCGCGCAACTGGCGGCAGGCTTCGCGCAGAATCCAGGCGCCGACCTCGTGAATGAGTCCGGTCTGTTCGGCCACGCCGATGAATTCGACGGGCGGAACGCGGCCGAGAATCGGGTCGTCGATGCGGACGAGCGCTTCCATACGCACGATCTCGCCATCTCTGTCGACGATGGGCTGATAGGCGAGCCGCAGACGATCATTGGCCAGAGAGGAGCGAATCAGGCCGGCTGCTTCCGGGCCTCCGAAATCGCCCGAAGACATCGACCTTTCGTAAAACACCATCTGGCCGGGGGTTTTGGATTTGGCCTTGAGCATGGCTGTTTCTGCTAATACGAGCAATTCTGCTGCCGTTTCGGCATCATTGGGGTAGCGGCTGATACCGGCGCTGGCGCTCACGCCATTCAGGATGCGCGAAGTGATTCCAGGCGCGGATTCATGGCCGAGAAGCAGCACCAGAAACTGAGCGCCGCCGAAGCGCGCAACCGAATCGCCGGAGCGCACGCAGCGCTGAATGCGCGGACCCACCTGCGCCAAAAGAAGATCACCGCTTGCGTGGCCGTGGACTTCATTCACGCGGCGGAAGCCATCGAGATCGAGCCAGACGATACTGAAAGGAATGTCGCTCGCGATGCGGTCTTCGACGATCGCTTCAAAGCCCGCGCGGTTAGGCAGGCCGGTGAGCGGATCGGTCTGGCGCAGATGGTCCATCGAGGCGCGATGTGCGGACACGAGGCGCATAATCACGATGAGCGCAATGGCCAGAGCCACAGCGAGAGCGATAGTCATACGCTTCTTATGCTAGAGAGAAAAGGGGCGCCAGCCAATATTCACGTTGGATATCGCCGCCAACGTTAACATCAGAGCTATGAGTCTTTTGACGCCGGAAGAAGTGCGGGTTTTGGGAACCTTACTGGAGAAAGAAGCTACCACTCCGGAGTATTACCCGCTGACGCTCAACAGCCTTATCGCGGCGTGTAATCAGAAAACGAACCG
>CAZPZE010000950.1:0-3519 GCA_964590625.1 uncultured Solibacteraceae bacterium | reverse complement strand
GACGAGCAGAATGGGGCGGATATCGCCGACAATCACGTCGCTAAGAGAAGCAACAGTCGCGCCCTGATCGCGATTGGAATCCGGATACTGTTGTTCGAGGTGTTTCGCAATCAGCTTCAGATCGGCCAGGGCAGTGGATTCGGAGATGCCGTCCTTCAGACGTCCGACGCCATTCAGCGAATGGCAACTGCGGCGGGTCTGACATCCGTCCGTGGCATGCACTGCGACCCAGTATTCGGAAGGCTCGGCGGGGACGAACTGGAAATTCGCCGGGAGCACACCGATGACGATGTAGGGATCGCTGTCGAGAATGACGGAGTGGTTGAGGATCTCTTTGCTGCCGGCGTAGCGGTGCTGCCAGGCTGAGTAGCTGAGAATCACGGTGCGCGGGGTGGAAGGTTGATCTTCGCCGGGGTAGAAGTCGCGACCGATGATGGGGCGGACACCGAGGGTGTGGAAGAAACCGGCGCTGACCTGAGAACCACGAGCGGGCACAGCGCCCTGCGGAGTGCTGACGGTAAAGCCGGTGTGCGAATAGACATCGAGTGAGCTGAAGGTTTTGTTGTCTTTCCTCCAATCCTCGTAGTCCTGCCAGGAGATGTTGCACTGAGGGCAGTGTTCGGCGACTTCATAGACGCCAAGCAGGCGCGTTGGATCCTTGTATGGCAGCGGCTTGAGGAGCGCGGCGTCGACGAAGACGAAGATGGCGACGCTGGCGCAGATGCCGAGGGCAAGCATGAAGATGGCGGTGCCGCTGAAAATCAGGTTTTTGCGAAGCTGGCGGGCGGCAAAGGCGACGTCGTGAATGAAATTATCGATCATGTTGAAGCCGCGCATGTCGCGGCATTCCTCCTTCTTCTGCTGATAGCCGCCGAATTCGCGGAGGGCCGCGCAGCGCGCTTCGCGCGGGTTCATGCCGCGGGCGATGTCTTCATCGATCTGGCGCTCGAGGTGATAGCGGAGCTCTTCATCGAGCTCGCTATCGACGGCGGCGCGGGAAAAGGCGGTGCGCAGGCGAAGCTGAAATTTTGTCCACTGGCGCATGACGGTTTCCTTCAGCTCGCGCGCACCACCTGTGTGATGGCGGCTGAGAGGCGTTCCCAGTTGCCGGCTTCGGCTTCGAGGGCTTTTCGTCCGGCTTTGGTCAGCGAATAGTATTTAGCGCGGCGATTGTTTTCGCTGACGGCCCATTCGGCGGCGATCCAGCCGTTTTGTTCGAGCTTGTGGAGGCTGGGATAGAGCGCGCCCTGACCGACCTGGAGGACGTCGCCGGACATCTGGCGAATGCGCTGGGCGATGGCCCATCCGTGCATCGGTTCGATGCCGATGACCTTGAGGATGAGGAGATCGAGAGTGCCCTGGACAAGGTCTGTGGGTTTGCTCATGTGTGGCTGCGGCCGCTCCTCTCAGTTACTGAGAGGAGAGTAACACTTCCCCGCCGCGAATTGCAAGAGAGAAGTTTTCAGGCGGCTTCAGAGAGGGCGGGCGGCGCGGCGCGTCCGCAGCAGCGCTTGTATTTTGCCCCGGAACCGCAGGGACAGGCTGCGTTGCGCGGCATGGAGGGCGCGGGCGTTTGGGTTTGTTTTGTAAAGGGCGGCGGAGTGGAGGGGGCGAAGTAGCGGTCGAGGAGTGCGTCTTCCGGGTGGCGCTGGATTTTGGTTTCGCGGAGGATGGCGTTGGATTTATCGATGAGGCCTTTGTAGACGACGCGCCAGTCGCAGAGGCCGGGCCCCTTTTGCGGCACCTTGCCGTCGAAGTATTCGAGGCGGAGCTGGCGCTGCGTCTGCAGAGTGCGGAGCTCCGCAAGCGAGCGGTGAAGGATGCGGTTCGACTGGGCGCGGGCGCGATCGATGGATTGCTGCGCGGAGGCATCGGGCGCGGATTCGGAGTCGGATTCGATTTCGCCGCAGCGGCGGAGTCGCCAGAGGGCGCTGCGGATTTCGCTGACGAAAGCTTCTTCGATGGGGCCGGAGGGGTGGAGTTCGGCGCGGATGGATTCGTCGAGGTCGGTCCAGATGGGTTGTTCGTGGGGGAGGACGAAATCTTTGGTGGAGAAGAGGCCGGATTTCGTGGCGTTTTGGGAGGTGGCGGATTTTCCTTCGTCCGTGCGGGGGCCGGTGGAGTGCTGGGCGTTGGCCTGGTTGGCGGCGAGCTTTGCCGGGGAGGTGGACATGGGTATCCTTTCGGATTTGAGGATACCCGGTGTGTCAAGAACTTTCTGGCGTTACCTGGATGGCTTTATTGAAATTACGGGAAATAAAATTGCAAGTTCGCTGTAAAAGCCTATTGCAGGTAAACACAGATGAACACAAATGTCTCAGTGGAGCCAGCGGCCGATCATCATCCCGGCGGCAAGTCCGAAGAGGAGGGTTGCGCCGGTGAGGACGGTGATGGACCAGCGCCACGCCATCGAGAACTTGTCATTCAGCTCCTGGGTGGCGCGTTCGGCGATTGCGGTTACCCCGGTGATTTCCGTCTTGATGGCGGCGATGGCCTTACGGGCGTCTTCGGCGGCGCCGCGGTAGACATTGCCGAGAGTATCCGAGGTAGCCGAGAACTCGAGACAGACGGTCTTCATGCGCTCCGAAATGGCGCGGAGATCTTCGGCCGTTTTGGGAATGGTGGAGCGGACGAATTCCTGGCGCAAATTCTCGTTGATTTTGCCGGCTACGGCTTCGGGGCTGATGCCGTTCGCGATATCGCGCGGCAGCGACGTGAGCTTGCGCTGAAGAGCGTCGTGATAAGCCTCGGTCGCGGAATTCATGCGGCTCATGCTGCCGACTGCTTCCGACATGAGCTTGTCGAGCCTGGCACGCTCGTCGGCGACGCGGGAGGGCGCCTGCTCGATGAGGAGCGCGAGGAACTGCATGGCGCGGAGAAGGCGGAGCATTTCGTCCGTCTCCGGAAGAAGACGGAGGTGGCGGAGCTCCCGATAATAATCGGCGCGCGTTTCTTCGGGAAGCGCGTTGGCGATGCGGTCGATGAGATCCGGATCGACGGAGATCGGTTCGATTTCGACTGGGGGGCGTTCGATCGGACCTGTTTCCATGGCGATGGTGTTCACGGGAGAAGCAGGTCCTTCACCTTATCGAACTGCGCAAAGATGCGGCGGCGGTAGCTCTGGGCGCGCATCACGAGCGAGGCCTTCTGCAATTCGGCGGCGTTGGTTGTTCTGCCCGCGACCTGGCCGAGCGTGACGCCGTATTTGCGGATGGCGTTTTCGAGATCGGGAAGACGGTAGTCCTGCCGGATAATGGCCGGCGAATAGCGCTGCCGGAATTCCTGCGCGTGGACGTTCTCTTCCCAGTAAGTGAAATTGGCGTGTTCGGTGAGATGGTTCTCGACGATGACGTAGGAGACACGATCCTGAAGCGAGGCGGCCCAGTTGAGAACGCTCTCGACGCTGGCCGGATCGTGCGTGACGACGCCGATGGCGGTGAAGGCGATGCCGACCGCCGAGACATCGGGATACATTTTTTCGAACCACTCGTGCGTGACGTGGCCCGCGCCGGCGCCCAT
>CAZPZE010000949.1:0-1949 GCA_964590625.1 uncultured Solibacteraceae bacterium | reverse complement strand
GGATTCAGCACACAAGCAACCGCCTGCTTCACTTCCGGATCCCGCTGCGCCCCCACCTGGTCGCCCGCTTCCGACCCCAGCGCGACCGTATAGACCTCTTCTTTCAGCCGCGAAACGATGAAGTCGTGCTGCGCGAGCCATTCGGAAAGCGCCGGCTGAATCTGCCGATCGCCCAGCCACAACTGAAACTGATCGAGCAACGCCGGCGGCACTTCCCATCCCGCCTCGACCTTGTGGGCTTTCACATATTCGAGCGCAAACCGCGTGAACGACCCGGAGGCTTCAAGCGCCGCCTGAAACGGCGTCAGGACGGGCTCATCCACCGCGATATCCGGCACAATGCCGCCGCCTCCCGGAATCGGACGCCCGTTATCCGTCTTGAAATCTTTCTGCTCATTTGGATGCGCGGCAGTCGCCCCCAGCTCGAAGCCTTCCTGCCGAAATGGCTTCTGAATCGATCGCCCGCTCGCCGTGTAATACAGGGCGGTCGTCAGCGCCAGCCCCGTTTTTTCGTCCAGCGGATAAACGCTCTGCACCAGTCCCTTGCCGAACGTCGGCTCGCCAAGCACCGTCGCGCGATCGTGATCCTGCAGCGCCGCCGTCACAATCTCCGCCGCGCTCGCCGTCTTCCCGTTCACCAGCACGGACACCGGAAACGTATACGGAACATTGTCCGCCGGCACGCGCTCCGTGCTTTCCGGAACGTTGCGGCCTTTCACCGAAAGAATCACCTGCCCCGGCTTCAGGAACAGCCTGGCGGTTTCGATCGCGGACGCCACCAGCCCGCCGGGATTGTCGCGAAGATCGAGCACAAGCCCTTTCAGCTTCTGCCCGCCCAGCTTCTCAATCGCCGCGCGGATATCGCGTCCCGTGCTGCCCTCAAACGCGTTCACGCGAATATAACCAACGCCGGGCTGCAGCTCGAAAACGCGGTCCACGCTCGGCGATTGCATCTCCTGCGGCACAAGCCGCAGCTCCACCAGCCGCAGCGCGCCCGGATGCCGCACCGCCAGCGCCACCGGCTTCTGCCGCGATTCCTTGAGAAGCTCGATAATCTGTTCGGGCTCCAGGCGGTCGAGCGGATAGTTATTGACTCCGTGAATCTCATCGCCCGGAATAATTCCTGCGCGCGCCGCCGGCGTATCCGGCAGCGTCTGCAGCACCAGCACACGGCCCGGCAACACTGAGACCACCGTCCCGAATCCCTTGCTCGTCGAGCGCTGCATCTGGCTGAGCTGCTCGAACTGGTCGGGATCGAAAAACGAAGAATGCGGATCGAGGTTGCGCAGCAGCCCCGGAATCGCGCCCCCGTAGAACGCCTGATCGAGATCGACCGGGTCCATCGCGTTGTCCTGCACGATCGAAAGGACATCCGCCAGGCGCTTCATCGCGCTCGCCTGTTCGGTCTCCGGGTCACTCGCGGCCGCGAGCGGCACCGCGAGCAGAAGTGCAAAGAGAACCGGCCTGATCATGAAATCTCGAAACAGAACACCTCCCATTATGACGTCACTCGTTATAAAGAGGTAGTTGGCATGATTCGTGCAAGAACGCGGCCTGATGTCTCTCAGAGGACGTACCTTTTGGTATTTTTTCGCAGCCTCAACCGTTCTCCACGCGCAAATTAACGTATTGACTTATCAATACGATCTCGCCCGGACCGGTGCGAATACGAACGAATTCATACTGAACAAAGCGAACGTCACTCCGGATACTTTTGGTCTCCTCTTCACCGATGCGGTCGATGGAACGATCTACGGCCAGCCCCTTTATGTCGCCAACGTGAATATCCCGAACAAGGGGACTCACAACGTGGTCTACGTCGCCACCGAGAACGATTCGGTCTACGCCTTCGACGCCGATTCGGGCGCCTACGGAGGCCCGCTGTGGCAGGATACATTCGCCAGCAACGGCGCCGTTCCGGTCCCCGCCAGTAACGTGAGCTGCCAGCA
>CAZPZE010000948.1:0-7951 GCA_964590625.1 uncultured Solibacteraceae bacterium | reverse complement strand
GTTGTCGACGACCGTAATCGAGTTGTCGATATGAATGGTGACGTTGATTTCCGTGCAGAAACCCGCCAGCGCTTCGTCTACTGAGTTATCGACAACCTCATAGACGAGATGGTGTAAACCTGCTTCGCGCGTCGAGCCGATGTACATGGCCGGACGTTTGCGAACGGCTTCCAGACCCTCCAGCACTTTGATGGAGGATGAATCGTATTCATTTGCCATATTTAATGCGTTTCAGTGCTCCGTCAGATGCGCATGGGCATCACGACGTAGCGGTATTCGTCCTGCTGTTCGGCGCCAACGGGCTGCAGCTCGCCGGCGCTCTTCTGATCTTTGAGTGAAAACGAAATCTTCTCCTGCGGAACCACGCGGAGGAAGTCCAGCAGATATTGGGCGTTGAACCCGATCTCGAGTTCCGGCCCGTCGTACGTGGCGGTCACTGCCTCTTCCGATTCGCCGGTTTCCAGCGCGGATGCAAAAATCCGGAGCTCACCCGCGGCGAACTGCACCCGGATGGCGCGAGAGCGCTCGTCGGCAAACTGCGCGACGCGCTCGATCGCGGATTTCGCTTCGTCGCGGGCGACAGTCGCGATGTTGGTGTTGTCGTGCGGGAGCACGCGATCGTAATCCGGGAAATTACCGGTGAGCTTGCGGGTGATGAGGAGCCGCGGGCCGAATTCGAAAAACAGATGATTGTCGTCGCCCGCGAAACCGGCGCGTGTGTCATCGCCGGCGCCGTCCGAAAGCCGGATGATCTCGGACATCGCCTTGCGGGGCACCAGCGCGCGATACGCGGCTGTCTGGGCTCCGGCAGAGGTGTGGGTGTAGGCGAGGCGATGGCCGTCGGTCGCCACCATTGTGAGGCCTTTCTCGCCGAGAAGCAGCAGGGCTCCGTTCAGCGTGAAGCGGCTCTCTTCCATCGAGATCGCGAACATGGTCCGGCTGATCATCGACGTGAGCTGCTTGACGGGAATTTGTGCCACGCTTTCGGGCATCGGCGGCAGCTCGGGGAAGCTCTCGCGGCTCATCCCGGCGATACGGGTTTTCGAACGTCCGCAGGCGAGCGACGCCCAGTGATTCTCGCCGAACTTCACGGCGATATCGGCATCCGGCAGCAGGCGGACATAATCGAGGAGCTTGCGCGCCGGAATGGTGCCGGTTCCTTCCTTCTTCACCTTGGCCGGACAGGACGTGCGCATGCCGAGCTCAAGGTCCGTAGCTGTGAGATAGAGGCGATCTCCACGGGCCTCGACAAGAACGTTCGAGAGGATGGGGATTGTGGTTTTCTTTTCGACAACGCCCTGCAGCAGCCCTAATTCGCGGGCCAGATCGGCCTTACTGACAGTGAACTCCATTGGGTCGTTCAACTCCTCTCTTCTCTGGTCCGACAGGCCACCCGGGGATTCGAATGAACGAACCCACTGCGCTCTCTACGAAGGGATATAGATAGATCCAGAATCTATACCGTATTCGTCGAATCGGTGGAAATGTGGAAGCCTCTCTAAATTATACAAATAAAAAGATGTTTTGCCTAATTCGGTTTGTGAAAACCGGGCGCGCCCAGAGTGTGAATCAGAGCGCGTCACTCAATTTGCACAGCGATCCAGAGGTTTTCTCGGAGGTACCCTGTGTAAATAAAAATAAGTCTATTGAAATGAATCAATTACGCTGTTGATAAGCTTGTTGAGCTCTGGGTTTTGCTGGCGGTCTTTAGCGATCTTGTCGATGGAATGGATGACAGTCGTGTGATGTTTGCCGCCGAAGGCGCGTCCGATCTCGGGGAGCGAGGCCTGCGTGAGTTCTTTTGCGATGTACATGGCGACCTGCCGGGGGGCAACAATTTCCTTACGGTTGCTCTTTTCCCTGAGCTGTGCAGGCCTGATGCTGTACTTGTCGGAAACAGCCTTGACGATCGATTCGATCGTGATCCGGCGGTCATTTCTCTCGAGCAGGTGTTTGAGGACCTGACGGGCCATGACGATCGAGATGGGTGTCTGGGTGAGCGACGAATAAGCGATGAGCTTCGTCAGGGCGCCTTCGAGCTCGCGGACGTTCGACTTGGTTTTTTCGGCGATGAACGCACTGACATCGGTTGGAAGACGAACGCCGTCGAATTCCGCTTTCTTCTGCAGAATGGCCATGCGCGTTTCGAGATCGGGCGCCTGAATGTCGGCCATGAGTCCCCATTCGAACCGGGAGCGAAGACGCTCCACGAGTCCACCGATTTCTTTCGGCGGGCAATCGCTCGATATGACGATCTGCTTCTGCGCATCGTGGAGATCGTTGAAGGTGTGGAAAAACTCCTCCTGCGTGCGGTCGCGTGACCCGAGCGACTGGATATCGTCAATCAGCAGGACATCGGCAGTGCGATAACGCTCACGCAGTTGTGGCATGCGGCCCAGCTTGATGCCACTCACGACTTCATTCGTGAAGCGCTCGCTCGTGGTGTAGATAATCCGCATTTTGCCGCGGGCGATGAGCGCGCGGCCGATGGCGTGCATGAGATGCGTTTTACCCATACCGACGCCACCGTAGAGATACAACGGATTGTATCGGCGCGATGGATCGATGGCGACGGCCTGTGCGGCGGCGTGCGCGAACTGGTTGGATGCGCCGACAACGAAGGATTCGAACGTGAACCGCGGGTTGAGTGTGACGGGAGACTCGAGCTCGGGGAGCGAAGTCGTGCGATCCGCTCCGTTGACGGAACGGACACCGTCGACAGTAAACACAACGCGGTCGATGCCGAGCGCCAGAGAGTGAGCGAGGTTCTGGATCTGCTGGCCGTACTCTTCTTCGATAAACGAGAGCGTGCCCTCATCCGGCACGCGGACGGCAAGGACCCTGTCTTCCAGACCGGCATACTGAGTACGCAGAATCCAGTTCCGGTAGCTTTCGGGACTCACACTCTTCGCGAGGTGTTCCTGAATCAGATCCCAGGGTGTTCGTTGACCGTCACTCACAAGACAAAAATCTCCTCCTGAAGCCCTTTTTGGGCCTCGACGCCTGAAGGCTCACGCCTCGCTCAACTATTCGTGATCGATGCAGGATGGGGGCCGTCTATGAAGTCCCTCGAAGCTGCGAACAGGAGGTAGTCTAACACAGAACGGGATCGATTCCGCTACGAATTAATTACTCATTTTCTACTACACAAAGCGCACTCGGGAGCGTGCGCGAACGATGTCCCGTTTTTTCAATCAAGTGCCCCGGCCGGTACCATCAGGCGGGATATGCGGTCACTTTTTCGCGCTGCAACAAATGATCCAGATGATGTTGTGCGTGGAGCATGTAGTCCTCTATGAGGTACCGCAATGTCACCGGTTCTTTGGCGCCGACGAAACATTGTGTGGTGAGTTTGTCGCCGGGGATACGCGCGATGAGATCGGCGAGGAAACTGTTGTACTGCGCCCAGAAGGACACGATGGTGAACCACGGCATGTCCTGATAACCGTGAAGTGAAACCCAGGAATCCTGGGCATAGGTTGGACCACGGAATTCGGGCTCGATGGAGGCGCGAACAAAACGCACATGATTGTTGGCGGCGGAATCGATGAGGTGCCCTAATTCTTCCTTGGGCGACCAGCTCGCGGGGCCGGAGGGTCGAATCGAGGCGTCGTGTTCCGGAAAGGAGCGAAGGGCCTCGGCTTCGCGGTGAACCATATCGGCGAGCGCCTGGGAAAGTTCGCGGGACATGAACCATTCTGGCACGCCGGGGGCCAGCAACAGGTGTGCTGTAGGATAGTGTTATACGTTCCGGTTTGACAGGCCGCTCGCGGCCTGGGAGAATGGAAGTTTCCGCTGTTCAGCGGGAGTAACTCAGCTGGTAGAGTGCAACCTTGCCAAGGTTGATGTCGCGGGTTCGAATCCCGTCTCCCGCTCCATCCTTTCCGGCCGGAATCCACGGCTGTCCCGATAACATCCAGTAAGCACGGCGTCTCCGGTTCCTATGTCAAAGGCTTCAGAGGCAAATCGGGTTATTGAATCCGCAGTGCGGGAATTCGGTGCGAATCTTGCGGTTCTGACCAGCTTCCAGCGCGAAGGCGTGGTGATTGTCGATCTGGTGCAGAAAATCGCTGCGGCGACGCCCGTGCTGACGATCGACACCGGCCGGCTCCCCCAGGCAACGCACGACATGATCCGCTCGATCGAGCAGCGCTACGCGATTTCCGTGGAGCACATCCTGCCGGATCCCGTTGAAGTGGACTCCATGGTGGAAGCGCATGGGCGCGATCTGTTCCGCGACAGCTATCCGCACCGGCTGCTCTGCTGCCAGGTGCGCAAAGTACGTCCGCTCGAGCGGCGGATGAATGGAGTGGCGGCGTTCTTTGCCGGATTGCGGCGCGCGCAGAGCGAATCGCGCGGCGATATCGAAATTGTGGACCGTTCTTCGACGCCCGTGAAAATTTCGCCGCTGGCGGAATGGACGGCGGACGATGTGCTGCAGTACACGCGCGAAAACGGATTGCCTGAGCATCCGCTCTACGCGCAGGGCTACACGAGCATCGGCTGCGATCCGTGCACGAGGGCGGTGCATGCGGGCGAAGACGAGCGCGCCGGCCGCTGGTGGTGGGAAACGGACGAAGCGAAGGAGTGCGGTCTCCACTTTTCGCCGGATGGGCGCGTGGAGCGCAAAGTCGACGTACTTCTGCGTGAAATACTGGAACGTACGTCGGTTTAGATTCAGGGGATATGCAGCATACAGGTTTCACGTTGTGGCTCACCGGTATGTCCGGCGCGGGCAAGAGCACGATTTCCGATCAGCTGATGGCGCGGTTCCGCGATGGCGGCGCGAAGGTGGAGCTGCTTGATGGCGATATCGTGCGCACCAATCTTTCGCAGGGGCTCGGGTTCTCGCGGGAGGATCGCGATACCAATATCCGGCGCATCGGGTTCGTCGCGGACCTGCTTTCGCGCAATGGCGTGATTGTGGTGGTGGCGGCGATTTCGCCGTATCGATCGACGCGGGAGGAAGTGCGGTCGAAGATCGTGAATTTTCTCGAAGTGTTTGTGGATTGCCCGGTGGAAGTGCTGGCGCAGCGCGATGTGAAGGGGCTCTACAAGAAGGCGCTGGCGGGCGAGGTTGCGAATTTCACCGGCATCTCGGATCCCTACGAACCGCCGCTCGCGCCGGAAGTCACGGTGCGGTCGGATCGCGAGACGCTCGAAGAGAGCGTCGGCAAGGTGTGGAGCGAACTGGAACGCAGAGGGTGGATCACCGCGTGATCGACCTGCACAGCCACACGGATCAATCCGACGGAACATTCACGGCGGAGGAACTGGTAGCAGAAGCGAAGCGCATCGGGCTTTCGGCGCTGGCGATCACCGATCACGACACGATGCGGGGCTACGATCAGGCTGTGCCGTTCGCCGAGGCCGCAGGGCTGAAGCTGATCTGCGGGATTGAGCTTTCGACGAAATACCAGGGGCACTCGGTTCATCTGCTCGGCTATTTTCCGGCGAAGCTGCCGGCTTCGGATTTTCGTGAGTGGCTCGATTTTCTGCTGGAGAGCCGGCGCGACCGGAACCGGCGTCTCATCGACAAGCTGAACTCGATCGGAATTCCGATCACCCTGCAGGAAGTGGAGAAGTACGGCAAGACGCTGACGGCGCGGCCGCACTTCGCGCGCGCGCTGGTCGATAAGGGCTTCGCGAAAGACGTGCAGGATGCGTTCGACAAGTATCTCGGTGAAGGCGCAAAGGGCCATGTGCAGCGGCATGACATTCCGATTGACGAAGCAATCGATCGTATTCGGAAGGCCGGCGGCGTTTCATCGCTCGCGCATCCGGTGCGTGTTGCGAAGAATCAGTGGAGCGTGCTCGAGAAGTATGTCGGCGAACTGAAGCAGATGGGACTGCAGGCGATCGAGGTGTTTCACAGCGATCACAGCCCGGAGAACGTATCGTTCTATCAGTCGCTGGCGGATCGCTTCGGGCTGGCGGTCACGGGCGGGTCGGACTTCCACGGCGGCAATAAGCCGAAGATTTCGCTTGGCACCGGAATCAGCGGGAATCTGAATGTGCCGGATAGTCTGCTGGGTCCGCTCGAAGCGCTCGTGCGGTAGGCGGGACCATTGCTAACCACAAGACCAGCGCGATTCACAATCTCGCGCAGGCTGCCAGCCTGCCCCACAAACCTGTCATGAAGTGGTGGGCACGGGCAGAGTCGAACTGCCGACCTGCCGCTTAGGAGGCGACCGCTCTATCCAGCTGAGCTACGTGCCCACTCGGGACTATTGTAGCGTCGTAAGCCTTTAGCGCCGATATCGCGGCGGTATTGCATGCCATCGAAATGGATGCGGGAAACGGCGGCGTAGGCGCGATCGATGCTGGCTTTGAGGTCGGCGCCGCGGGCGGTCACGCCGAGAACGCGGCCGCCGGAGGTCACGATATCATTGCCCGCGCGTTTCGTGCCGGCGTGGAAGACGACGGCATCGGTCACATTTTCGAGACCAGAGATTTTCTGGCCCGTTTGCGGGGTTCCGGGATAGCCGGCGGTGGCGAGCACTACGCAGGTAGCGGGTTCGGGCGACCACTGCAGCGCATCGGGCGTGAGTGAGCCGCGCGCCGCTGCCATCAGGGCTTCGCCCCAATCGCTTTCGAGGCGGGCCATCAAAGGCTGCGTTTCGGGATCGCCCATCCGGACGTTGAATTCGAGAACGCTCGGGCCATCAGGCGTCATCATCAGGCCGGCGTAGAGAAAACCGGTGAACCGGGTGGCGCGGATCACCGGGTTTATGACGGTGTCCATGATGCGCTCGCGCATCGGCGCATTGAGAATGATGGAATCCGAGTAGGCGCCCATGCCGCCGGTGTTCGGGCCCTGGTCGTTATCGAAAATGCGCTTGTGATCCTGCGAAGGTTCGAGCGGGACGCCGGTCTTGCCGTCACAGAGAACGATGAAGCTGAGCTCTTCGCCTTCGAGGAATTCTTCGATCACCATTGGGTAGGCGAGAGCAGTGAGCGCGGCGTGCGCTTCTTCCTGCGTCTGCGCGATGATGACGCCTTTGCCTGCGGCGAGGCCGTCGGTCTTGAGGACAACGGGGAGGCGGAATTGACGGAGAGCGTCGCGGGCTTCGGTTTCGTTCGTGACCGTGGCGAACCGGGCAGTGGGGACGCCGATTTTTTCCATGAAGCGCTTCGAATGGACCTTGCTGCCTTCGAGCGCGGCGTTGGCGGCGGTAGGACCGACGATGTGGAGGTCCTTCGCCCGGAATTTGTCGACCACGCCAGCTACCAGGGGGGCTTCGGGGCCGACGACGGTGAGGTCAACGCCGAGGTTTTCGACCAATTGGACATAATCATTAGTCGTATGGGAGGCCGCGATCGATTCCGTACCGGGATTCCCCGGAGCGATGTGAACTTCCGTGACCGAGGGGGACTTTTTCAGTCTCCACGCTAATGCATGTTCGCGTCCGCCGCCGCCGATGACCAGTACTTTCACGTTTGTTTGCCCGGATACAATGGTAGCAATGGAACAGTCGGCGGACGTGGTCATTGTGGGCGGAGGTCACGCCGGCTGCGAAGCCGCGCGCGCCTGCGCCCGGATGGGGCTGCGCACGGTCATGATCACGATGAACGCCGACCTGATCGCGCAGATGTCATGCAATCCGGCGATCGGCGGGATCGCCAAGGGACATCTGGTCCGGGAGATCGACGCGCTGGGCGGGGTGATGGGTGAGGTGGCGGATGCGGTCGGGATTCAGTTCCGGCTACTGAACACCAGCCGGGGTCCGGCGGTGTGGTCGCCGAGGGCGCAGTGCGATAAGAAGCAGTACCGCATCCGGATGAAGCAGGTTCTGGAGCGGGAGCCGAACCTTACGATCAAGCAGGCGGAGGTCGCGGCGCTTCGGATTGAAGATGGCCGCGTTCGGGGCGTGCAGCTTATGGACGGGCGGAAGATTCATTGCGGCGCCGTCATCATCACGACCGGAACTTTCCTGAACGGGCTGGCGCA
>CAZPZE010000947.1:0-9377 GCA_964590625.1 uncultured Solibacteraceae bacterium | reverse complement strand
AGGAGCAGCAGCGAGATGGATTTCATCGAACGACCTCTATCCCCATTTTCGCCAGAACGCGGCGGCCGAGGCGGATTTCGAGCAAGCGGGCGCCGGCCGGAATGGACTCCGGGATACGGAAGTTGACTTCCCAGCGTTCGGTCAGAGGATCGGCGCGGAAGGTTTCGACTTCGGTGGAGGCAACGCCATCGACAGTGGCTGCGAAGCCGCGGATGTCGTCGACTTCTTCGATCGAAGCCTTGATCAGCCCACTTTCGATTCGGGTGGGCGACATCAGGTTGATGGCGTCGGTGAGGGCGTTCAGGCGCGGGACGGCTGGTCCGGGCGGGATGACTCGCAGCCAGGTGGGTTCGGCAAGCGCGCGGCCATCGTCTTCGAGCGTGAGCGGCACGAGTCCGGTTCGGGCATTCTTCGGCAGAAAGACGTTCACCTGCGAGAAGCCATTGCGGCCGCGCGGGCCAACGTAGCTGACCCGTCCTTCTTCGCCGTCGATGAATGCCTGCAGGGTGTTCAGATCGCAGGCCTCGGGCAGGTTTTCGACCGAAACTGCGGCGCAGGCGAGGCGTCCGGAAGAGGGTACGGCGTGCTCGGCGGAGAACGCGTTCGAGACAGTGCGAATGCGGCTCGGGCCGGCGGTGGCTTCGGTACCAGGCGGCTTGCGCCACGTGGTCCACATGTATTGCGATTCGACACCAGTCAGCGCCAGCAACTGGATTCCGTGCTCGCGCGTGAGGGCGTGAATTTCCTCCGCGCTGATGCGCACACCGGACCACGTCGTATAGGCTTCGGACGTCTTGGGCAGCCCGTTGATCTGCAGGCGCGCCACGCCGCCCGGCTTCAGAACGCGTATTGTTTCGCGCAGGTAAGAGAACACCACGTCGCCGCTTGGAATGTGCTGGAAAACAGCGTAGGAGTAGACGAAATCAAAATGCGCGTCCGGAAACATCCTGAGATCGCTGCCGCCGATGGCATAGGGGAAGGCGTTCGGGATGCCGGCAAGCTTTTCGCGCGCGAGCTTCACCATGGCATCGGAAACATCCACGCCATAGATCTGATCGAAATAGTGGCTCATCGGGCGGAGCAGACGGCCGGGTCCGCAGCCGATTTCGAGCCCGCGGCGCATCTTACCGGGAGCGGGCGGCGGCAGGCGCTTCAGTTCGCCAACCAGTTCCCCCACCAGATCTCTCGCGGTGGCGAAGAATTCGTCGTCATCCTGCTCGCGGCGGCCGAAGGCGACGTAGTAGTGGGCGTCTTCGGTGGCGCGTGCGTTCCATTCGGCGCGCATGCGCGACTCGACAGAGTGCTCCACGCCGATATGATAGCTTCTTGCCCGCGCGAATCTGGGTTTTCTGGGCGCTGTTTCTGATTCGCGGCGCCTTTTATTCAGCCATGCTGCCCTTGTGGGAGGGCTGGGACGAGTATGCGCACATGGCGTATATCCAGCACTGGAACGATCGCGGCACGCTGCCGCGCACTTCGGACCGCATTTCGCGAGAGATCGACGAATCAATGCGCCTCGCGCCGCTGCCGCGCGAGCTCAACTGGATTGGCGCGCCTTATCTGACGCATGAGCAGTGGTGGGCGCTGCCCGAAGCCGAGCGCTCGGAGCGGCGCCGGGAATTGCTTTCGATTCCAGCCGCGCTGGCGCATCATGCGGCGGAGCCGTTGCCGGGAAAACCGCCGTTCGTGTTTTACGAGGCGCAACAGCCGCCTTTGTATTACTGGCTCGCGGCGCCTGCAGCGAAGGCGATGGCTGCGATGCCGCTCGCAGAACGCGTGCCGCGGCTGCGCTTGTTGAGCGTTCTGCTTGCATCGCTCGCGATTCCTTTCACGTTTCTGGCTGCGCGCGCGATCTCGGGGAGCGCCGCGCTGGGAGGCTGTGCGGCCGCGTTGCTGGCGGTCGCCCCAGGGCTGGCGATCGACGCCGCGCACGTTTCGAACGACGCGCTCGCCATCGGATTGGCGGCGGTTTTCCTCTGGCTTCTGACGCGCGAAAAGACACATTGGGTTGTGGGTGGAATCACCCTTGGCCTGGCGATCCTCACGAAGGCGTCACTGCTGGTTCTGGCCCTCGTGCTGGTGCTCGCCTGGATCCGGAAGCCAAAGGCGGCGGGCCTCGCGCTTGCGACTGCCGCCGCCATCGGCGGCTGGTGGTACATCCGGAATCTGCTCATCGGCGCTCCGCTGACCGGCTGGCAGGAAAGCGTCCCGCTTTACGTGATGGCCGCAAGCGGCCTGCGGCTGATCCGAACGGGACGCTGGATCGACGGCGCGCAGACGATCGCCAAATCATTCACCTGGTTCGGCGCCTGGAGCTTCCTCACGTTGCGCACGTGGATGTATCTGGCGCTCGAATTCCTCGCGCTCGCGGGGATGATCGCGGGTCTGGCGATGAAGCGCAAAGGCAGTCTCCGGATTCCGGTGTTTTATACCGTCTGCTTCGCCATTGCGATCGCGGCGGGCGCCGCTGCCTACGATGCCGTCCACGGAATTCCTGGCATTCCGGGCTGGTATCTCTGGCCCGCGGGCGGGGCGATGGCGATCCTGATTGCCGCGGGCTACGGCAGGCTGACCGCGTTTTTCGCCGGCCTGCTCGCGCTCGCCGATCTGTTTGGCGGGGCTGCCCGCATGCTCCCGTATTACGCGGGGCTTGCCTCGTGGAATCACGGCTCTGTCACCCAGAGCTTCGAAGCGATTCACCGGCTCCAGACTCCGGTCTGGCTCCCCGCGGTCTGGCTGATCGCCACCGCCGCGATTCCGCTTCTCGCCTGGCTGGGTTACGGCCGCGAGAAAACGCGAATGTAGTCAATATCCAGCGTGGCCGGGAACGGCGTCCGGGAGTCCGGATCGCGGACTTCGAGACACACCGCCAGGTACATCGGCGCCTGCGGAATCCCGTCCCAGGAGGTAAAACGCTCCGCGTTATCCACGAACCAGACGATTTTCTCTGAATCCCACTCGGCGGCAATCGTGTGGAAGCCGTTCGAAAGTTCGGGGCCGTTCCAGGAGCCGGTGTAGTCGCGATTCAGATCGGTTTCGAGCCAGCGATTCGCGAACAGAGCCTGCGATGGGTTCGCGCCCGAAGCGTGCAGCACGTCGATCGAGGGCTGCTCGGTTCCGGCCAGCGGAAGCAGGCGCAGGAGCGGTTCCAGACCCGCGCCGGCGGGCATCTGGAAGCGGATTTCGAACCGCCCGAACTTCTGGGCGAAGGAACCGAGTGTGGTTAGTACGCCCGACGTATAACCGGCGGCGGTCTTCCGCGCGGTGAGGTGCGCCTGGCCGCCGGAGATCGCGATCGCGCCCGGAATCCAGGTCTGCTGCCCCTCCAGAACGACTTTTCCTGGCGCATGCGGCGACCATTTGCTGTAATCCATCATCGAAGAGTTGAATTCTTCGTCGAATTTGAGCGTCCAGCCGGGCGGAAATGTGTCGGCTGGCCGTGTAATGGCTTCGGAGGTCGATTTTCTGGTCGATTTCTTACGTGTCTGCCCGGAAATGGAGGGAACTAATACTACAAGCACTGACAAAGCAAAGATCACCGCAACCTTTTCGGAAAATCCGCGTTTCACGTAAGACGGCATATCAGCGATTGACTGACTGTAACAAATTCGAGTTTCAGGTAACCTTGAGATAACATGCGTATCCTTGTCGTAGAAGACGAACGGCGCATCGCCGACTTCCTCGGCCGGGGCCTGCAGGGGGCGGGTTATGCTATTGACGTTGCGCCCGACGGCGCCACGGCGATTCAGTTCACCCACGATACCGATTACGATCTGGTGATCCTCGACCTGATGCTGCCCGACATGGACGGTTTGAAGGTTCTGGAGCGGATTCGTGGCCGACAGAACGGGCCTCCGGTGCTGATCCTGAGCGCGCGCGGGCAACTCGACGACCGCGTCAAGGGTCTGGAGCACGGCGCCGACGATTACCTGACCAAGCCTTTCGCCTTCGTGGAATTGCTGGCCCGGGTTCGCGCGCTGCTGCGGCGCGGACAGCCGGCTCCGGAACGCCTGCAGGTGGGTGATCTGGTGGTCGATAGCCTGCGGCGCAAGGTGACGCGCGGGACGGAATCGATCGACCTGGCGCCGAAGGAATTCGGCATCCTTGAATACATGATGCGGAACAAGGGGCGTCCGCTGAGCCGCACGATGATCGTGGAGCATGTGTGGGACATGGATTACGACGGGCTCACGAACATTGTGGACGTGTATATCCGGCATCTGCGCAGCAAGATTGACGACCGGTTCCAGGATAAGCTGATCCACACGATTCGCGGCATCGGCTACATGATTGAGGCGCCGGAGAAATCGGTCGCGTCCGGGCGCGCGGGTGGCGACCAGGTTCCGGCCTCGCTCTGACGCTGATAAAGTAGTCAGCGAGAGGGCTTTCTGGCCGAGCAAAAGCACATCTCGCGCGGTCTGCGATTCACGCTCACTGTTGCCTACACGGCTATTTTCACGTTTCTGCTGGTCGGGGTCACGCTGATCTTTCGCGGGGAGCTGGCATCCAGCCTGAACGAGCAGTCGCACGATGATCTTGACCAGACCTGGGCGGCGGTAAAGGGGTTCCTGCGAATCGAAGGCCCCCAGAACCACGTTATCTGGTTTCTCTACAGCGGCGACCCGGATGATAACCAGATCCGTGCACGCATCCAAAACACCTATCTGATTACCGACGAGAACGGAAAGCCCGTGGAGTGGTCCACAACTTACCGTGCTCTCGGTTTTGACAGCCCGGAGTATGTCAGGAAAACGCTCGCGTCAAATGTTCCGCTATGGCGGGAGAAGACAGCGGGCGGAATCAAGTACCTGATCCGCTCCAGTTGGGTTGTCAATGAAAACAAAGACCACAAGTTTTACGTCGCGATTGGGGTTTCACTCGCTCCGAACGACCGGTTACTCCGCAGCTTCAACTGGCTGTCACTCGCTCTGATTCCTGCCGTGTTGATTCTCGGAATTGCGGCCGGTTGGGTAGTGGCCGGCCGTTCCCTGAAGCCTGTAATGGATATCGCGGCGGCGGCGCAGCGCATCAGCGGTTCCAACCTCAGCCTTCGAATTCCCGAACGCAAGACGCGCGATGAGCTGGAATATCTGGTCGAGACCTTTAACGACATGATCTCCCGTCTCGAACAGAACTTCATCCAGGTGCGGCAGTTTTCGACCGACGTGTCGCACGAGCTCCGCACTCCGATCACGATCATTCGGGGGCAACTCGAGGTGGCACTGTTCACGGCGCAAACGACGGATCAGTATCGCGATGCCATCGTTGTGGCGTTGGGCGATGTGGAGCGGCTTTCTCAGATTGTGCGGGCGCTGCTGCTGCTTTCGCAGGCGGAAACCGGACAGGTCGTCCTGCAGCGCCAGCCGCTCGATCTTTGCGAAACGGCGCGAGGTATCACGGAACAATTTGAAATTCCCGCGGAAGGGGCAGGCGTCCATATCTCGTTCCAGGCGGCAGGCGGTAACTGCGTTGGGGAATTTGACCGGGTGCAGATCGAGCGCATGCTGTCCAACCTGATTTCGAATGCCGTCAAGTTCACGCCGCCGGGAGGAGAGGTGCGCATCAGCGTGGGGCGGGTGGGCGATCAGGCGGAGATCGTGGTCGCGGATACCGGGCAGGGAATCGCACCCGAGCATTTGCCCCACATCTTCGACCGTTTTTATCGCGTCCGCGGCAAGGAAGATCAGGCATCGCCCGAAAAAGGCCTTGGACTGGGGCTGAGCTTCGTGAACTGGATTGTCAAGGCGCATCAGGGCACGGTGGACGTAAAGAGTGCGCAGGGGAAAGGCACCACGTTCACGGTGCGATTGCCATTCCGCTCACAGGCGCCTGTTAACGCCGTGCCGGAGAGCACCCCGGCCGATTTGATTAAGTCAGTTTAATTACTCAGGCACGCCTGTTTTAACGTCCAAAGATTATTCTGGTAACGGTGGCCCGATTTCTCATCATGCTCGCTTTAGCCCTGGCCTCGGTCGTCCTCGTGGTGGGTCAGGGGCCCGCTTCAAAAGCGACCGCTGAACGAGACATCTTTTCCGGAACAGTTACGGCCGTCGCACCGGATAAGATCACGGTGGTTCTCAAAGTACCGGCGAAACCCGATGAATCGCGTGATTTCGCCATCGACAAAGACACTAAAGTCGAAGGACGCCTGCGCGTGAACGCCAGGGTTTCGGTCCGCTTCAAGGCCGGTGACGATGGCGTTTCCCACGCCCTGCGGATCATCGTTCGCACCGACTCAAAAACAACGGGCGGCCCGGCACCGCCGAGACCGCCCGCAGCAAAGAAATAATTTTCGTTACTTTTCCGTTAACGCCACGACGCCGGGCAGGGTCTGTCCTGAGAGGAATTCGAGCGACGCCCCGCCGCCGGTAGAGACGTGCGAGATCTTGTCGCTCAGTCCGGCCGTCTTGATGGCTTTTTCGGAATCGCCGCCGCCTACGACCGAAGTCGCGCCGGAATCCGCCACCGCGCGGGCCAGCGCCATCGTGCCCTTATCGAACGGCGGCTTCTCGAACACGCCCATCGGGCCGTTCCAGATGATAGTCTTCGAGCCCTTGATGATGCCTTCGTAAAGTGCCACCGTCTTCGGACCGATATCGAGCGCCATCTTGTCGGCCGGAATTTCGGTCACGGCTTCGTTCGCGGCGCCTTCCTTGAATTCGGCGGCGACCACGTGATCCACGGGCAGCACCAGCTTGTCTCCGAATTCCTTCAGGAGACTCTGGGCGAGATCGAGCTTGTCGTCTTCCACCATCGACTTGCCGATCGAATGACCCTGCGACTTCAGGAATGTGTAAGCCATCGCGCCGCCGATCAGGACTTTGTCGACCGTCTTCGCCATGTTCTCGATGACTTCGATCTTGTCCGAAACCTTGGCGCCGCCGAGGATCGCAACGCAGGGGCGCGCCGGATTCTTCGTGACGAGCGTGAGGTATTCGAGCTCCTTATCCATCAGGAGACCCGCCGCTGCCTGCTTCACGAAGGCGATCATGCCTTCGGTGGAGGCGTGTGCGCGATGGGCGGAGCCGAACGCGTCATTCACATAGACATCGCACAGCTTTGCGAGCTGCTGCGAAAATCCGGGATCGTTCGCTTCTTCTTCGGCGTGAAAGCGGAGGTTTTCGAGCAGCAGAACACCGCCGGGCGCGGGCAGCAGCTTTTCGACTTCGGGGCCCACGCAATCGGGCGCGAGCGTCACGGGCTTGCCGAGAAGCTCTTCCAGCTTCTTCGCCACCGGCTTCATGCTCATTTCCGGATTCGGCTTGCCCTTTGGACGTCCCAGGTGCGAAGCCAGAATCACTCCCGCGCCGTGTTCGAGCGCGTACTTGATGGTGGGCAGCGAAGCGCGGATGCGCTTATCGCTCGTGATCTCCTGACCCGCGTTGGCCAGAGGAACATTGAAATCCACGCGGATGAAGACACGTTTACCTTTCAGATCGAGATCTTTGATAGAGAGTTTTGCCATGGGGGTGAAACTCTGAGCTTATCAAAGGCAGTTCAACTCTTGATTTCAGTGAGCGGATGAGGCACTGTCTGGAGCCCGGCGAGACGATAAGCCAGGATCAGCGCACCCGCGGCGGGACTGCGGCGCGGCGCTTCGGTTTCGGCTTCGCCATCGAGCATGATGAGCGTGCGGAAGCGGTCGAGCAGAATATCGCTCTGGAAAACGCCGCCCACGTGGGCAATCTTCACGGCTCCGTCGCTCCAGAGCTGACGACGGACAGACGCCGCGAGCAACGCGAGCTGCTGCGCCGCCTGGCGGAGGATATCGGCCGCGATGGGATCTCCTTCGCTCGCGATGCGGTCGACTGCCATCGCCATCTCTGCGACACGCGAGCGCGGCCATTCCGTTGTGTAGAGCCGGTGGAGGGCGTCATTGGCGTCGGAAGCGCCGGTCAGTTCGATCACGGCGGGCGTCAGCGCGGTGTGTGGTCCCCAGCCTTCGTGTTCGCGAAGAGCCGCTCGCACGGCCTGGCGGGCGATATCGAAACCGCCGCCCTCATCGCCATAGATGTAACCCCAGCCGCCCGCGCGCGCGGCTTCGCCATGCGCGTTTTCGCCATAAGCGATAGAGCCCGTGCCTGCGATGACGATAATGCCGGGCTCGCCTTCCAGCGCGCCGGCCAGCGCGATCTTCCCATCGTGCGTGACGTTGAGGCGATCGGCGTCGATCAATTCGGCGAGCAGCGCGGCTTTGTCGTCCGGGCCGCCGCTCATCCCGAGACAGGCGGCGCGGAACTGAGGCCTGGCAGCTGGATCGAAACCGGCGCGCGCGGCGGCCTGCGAGAGGCAGGTCCCCATTACGCGCACGAATTTTTCGCGGCCTTCCGATGCGCCCACGTGATTGCAGGGACCCGCCGTGGCCCATCCCGCAATGCGGCCGTTTTCATCGCCGATCACTGCGACCGTGCTGGATTGCCCGCCGTCTACTCCGAGAAAATATTCGCTCATTCGATTTCAAACAGCCAGTCGCCACCGCGGTCGGCGATCTTGCGCAGCCCCCAACCGGCGGGATCGGCATGGGTTTCCTTTGCCAGCCAGCCGTCGCCGCCGATCATCAGATAGTCGATGCCTCTTGCTTTTACGGTAGCGGTTGCAACGCGGCGGAGGTTGGCGGGCTCCGGGAGGTCGAGCTTTTCGAGGGTGGCGGCGATTCCGTCGAGTGCGACGTCGATGTTGGGTTCATCGTGCGAGCATTGCAGTTCCACGCGATCGATCGTGACGGGATGACCGAAGTACACGTCAGCCGTCATGCCGGGATGAATCGCCTCCCACGAACGCCAGCGCGTGGCGGAATTGCGATCGAACGCGAGACCGATGTCCCAGGGGAACGAAGACGCGCTGTAACGCCAGTAGCGTTCCGGCGTGATCTCTTCCGCGCCGTGGAAGAATCGCATTTCGGCGATACTCCACATCTCGTTCGGGCCGCCGGCCGCCTTCTGCAGCAATCGAAGATGCGTCATGCGGCGCGCGGGAAACGAGTAGCGCAGATCCCAGGTCGGACGTTCCGCACCCGTGGGGGAATAAAGAATGTCCTGAATCAACTCGCCCTCGGCCGAGTAGTAATTCACGAGAACATCGGTTTTGGAATAAGCTTCGGCAATCGCTCCGGTACTCCAGACGCGTTTCCCCGGGGGCACGTATTGATCCAGCATTCGAGCAGTGACCCAGTCGCCGGAGTATTGCGTGAGAAACACGTCCTGCGGGACGATGCCGAGCGCGGCTTTCCAGGGCATGTCCGTGATCTGCCAGTTGCCCGGAGCCGAGTACTTTCGTGCCACATCGGGCCAGGCGAGGAAAGCGGCAATCAAGACCAGAGCTGTCCTCAAAGCCGGCGAGAATTCGAACGCGAGCGCGAGGCCGAGCGCCGCGAACGG
>CAZPZE010000946.1:0-2115 GCA_964590625.1 uncultured Solibacteraceae bacterium | reverse complement strand
TGAAGCGCACCTTGTATTCCGCATCGCCGATAGTGGCGTCCGGCAGCAGCACATCGTCGCGGTGCCCGAGAGAGGTATAGAAAACGCGGCCATTGCCATACTTCTTAATCCAGGACACGGGATAGATGCCGGCCTCCTTCGTGTAAGGCTGGAAAGGCATGGCCAAGAGAAGGTGTACCTGCTTCGGATCGTAGTTCCGGAACAGATAAAACTCTTCGTTTATGGCGATCGACTTACCCCAGCCGGTGGTGAGGGGACTGCCTGGGTCCATATTCTCCACCGGAGCTTTCGGGTGGAAGCTGCCGTGACTGGCGAATTCAGCGCCGATCATCCGGATATATTCGGGGGTCTGGTGAAGCGTGTCGGTTGCCGAATGCAGACCGATGAAGCCATGGCCATCGGCGATCCATTTGAAGAACGCGTCTTTGTCGGGAACAGGCAATTCGCCGGTCGTGCTCAGAAACGCGACTGCATCATAGTTCTTCAACGCGTCGGGATTGAGGTACTGCTGCAGAATTTTTGTAACGGCGACGGCCGTGGGGTCCTGCCCAGCGGCGCGACCGAATCCGCCGCGGCCCCCCCGTCCTCCGCGTCCGCCGCCAGCTTGCGAAGCCAGCGAGAACTGCGAAGAATCCAGCTTGTCCGGCGATGCCTGGATTTTGGAAAATGCGGCCGCTTTCGCGTTGGCGAGCGCAAGCTCGGCAGCATTGAATGCGTCCGCTTTCCGCTTAAGATCCGCCGGAGACGCCCCGTCATTCCAGATTGCGCCATCCAGTGCCGCACGGGCAGCCGTCGCGGCTTGATTGACAGGCTCCAAAGAACTGTTCATCGCATTGAGGGCAGCCTGCTGCGACGCAGTCAGCGGTTTTGGGGGGTCGGCAGCGACCGCGCCTCGGCCAGCGCCTCTGCCCGGGCCTCCACGCCCCCCGGCGCCGCCTGCAGCCGCAAGCGCCTGCATCTGGTCGACGCTCAGTTTTGCGGGGGATGCCTGGATTTTGTTGAGAGCCGTGAGACGGGCGCCGACCACCGCCAGTTCGGCATTGGTTTCAGCATCGACTCCGGATCTGATCTCCGAAGCACTCGGGTTATTCGAGAAGATAACGTTGTTGAGCGCCTGTGTTGCCGACGCGACGGCGGTGACGAGCGGGGCCACTGCAGTATTCATGCTCGCAACCGCTGCCAGCTGTTCGGGCGTCCCGCGCGGCCCGTCAAAACCGCCCGCGATCGCCGGCACATCATTCGGGTAGGCCTTGCCCATCGGTATGCGCGCGTTGCGCTGATCGACGCCCGCCTGATAGCTGGCCGACGGGAAGTCAGGGCTGTCGGTCGTCGAGACAACAGTGAACTCACCCGTCGATTTGGCCATCTGACGAAGGATCTGCTCCTGCAGCGGAACGGCGGCGTGGCGAAAGCCAAGGGTGGTGGTTACGAGCAGCAACCTTTTCGTTGTGGCGGCTTTCGCCGGGAATAAGGTTAGAGAATACAGGGAGACAATTGCGCTGAGCGCGGACACACCCAGGACGAATACGGTTCTCTTCATGCGGTGCTGATTCCTTGTGAATAAGATTCTTCGCAACGCCGTCGCCTTTTCGGAAGCGTACCACGATTCCTGCGCCAACGACGATCCCTCTGACACGACTGAAGAGTCGCGGGTCCGTCGGGCGCAACTGAAGTCGCGTGTCCCTCCGATTGACTATCAGGCACGACAGCGCTTATCCTGCCGGATGGACAGACGCGCACGTAACTGAAGCCACGGGGACGAATATGAAGATAAATCGCAGAGCGTTCACTAAAGGATTAGCAGCCGCGCTCGCGGCGCCCTCCTGGGCCATCAAGGCATCCGCTGCAAAGCTGGCGGTGAATCGCGTGACAAAGATCCGCTGCTATTATCCGCCGAACTATCAGTCCAACGGCCCACAGGCGTTTCCGCAGAGCAACATGGTGGTGCTTGTCGACACGGAAGCCGGGATCACGGGCATCGGGCAGGGGGGATCGCCGGATACCGTGCGGAACGTGGCGCGCAGCGTGATTGGCAAGAACGCATTCGACACGGAATTCATCTGGCAACACGCGTTCATGGATGCGTTCTACTCACCTGGCAAGGAACGATTGCAT
>CAZPZE010000945.1:0-5834 GCA_964590625.1 uncultured Solibacteraceae bacterium | reverse complement strand
ATTCTGGAGACGCGGCGGCTTTCGCGGCGCGAGCGGCGAGAGAAGATGAATCGTCTGATTGAGCAGATGGGGCTGGGGACGGTGCGGCGGAGCAAGGGGTATGTGCTTTCGGGCGGCGAGCGGCGGCGCGTGGAGATTGCGCGGTCGCTGGCGATCGATCCGAGTTTTCTGCTGCTGGACGAGCCGTTCTCGGGGATCGATCCGATTCAGGTGCTGGAGCTGCAGCGGATTATTCTGGATCTGAAGAAATCGGGGATCGGGATTCTGGTGACGGATCATAATGTGCGCGAGACGCTGAGCGTGACGGACCGGGCGTACATCATCAATGAGGGGAAGATTTTCCGGAGCGGGAGTCCGGATGATCTGGCGGGGGATGCGGAAGTGCGGCGGGTTTATCTGGGGGAGAGTTTTCAGTTGCCGCTGGGGTATGGGGCGTGAGGGTTCGCGGTGAACGAGAGGCTTGGTCTTTCCTGCCTATCTCGCCCGGGCAGGCCAATACCGGTGTGGGTGGAACATCCATTATTCGCTTGAGGCCTCAACGATGGCTTGCATGCTGCATTTCTATTTGGACGGTGCGACATGTCTGGGTTGGTGAGCTATCAGAAGCGCAAGAAAAAGTGATCAATAACTTGCTTGAGGCAACTCTCTGACTGAGAACTGCGGCCATTTGGGACTCCTGAGGGCTTATAATCAACTCGAGGTTAGGAGTTTTTAACGAAAAGACATACGGCGTTCACATTACTCATATTCGTTGCAGCTATCGGATCTCATTTTGTCTCCGCCCAAGAGACTGCGGGAACCAGGTTCGAGGTGGCATCAGTGAAGATGGCGAGCGGTGATGTGCCTCCGTGGACGACTGGCCTGAGCGGGGGACCGGGAACCTCTGACCCGGAGCGGATCACGTATTGGGGCAGCGTCTTCAGGCTGCTTCCGAGAGTCTATGGAATTGGGTTCGATCAGATGACTGGTGGCCCTTCATGGCTCCTTTCGCAACCGTACTCGATCTCCGCCATCGTCCCGCGAGGAGCTACGGCCGAAGAAGTCAGAATCATGTGGCAGAACCTGCTTGCTGAACGCTTCAACTTTAAAATGCACTTCGTGAAGAAGGATTTCTCTGTGTACGAGTTGTCCGTGGCGCGCGGCGGTGCAAAACTCACGAAGTCGGAAGGAAGCCCGAAAAGCCCTCCTGCCGGTTTCCCCGTGCCGGGCCCCGGAAAGAGACAGGCTTTTTCAAACGCACCTCCCCGAAACGCCCGCATCACTTTCCGGGATACGTCTATTGCGGAATTCGTTGATGTGCTCTGTGCGGCACTTGCCACTCTGGGCGACCTCGGCGGTATTACCAACGCCCGGATTATCGACAAAACAGGATTGGATGGAAGGTACGATTTCACTCTGGAGTATGACGGAACTGTGGGGGTTCGTGGGGCAATGTATCCGCCGTTGCCTCAAGGCACGCTCGACTCGGCCCCGCCGCTGCTGGATGCTGTTCAGGAGCAACTTGGCTTAAAACTAGAGGAGAAAAAGGCAAAGTTTGACGTCCTGGTCGTGGACCGTTTCGACAAGATACCCACTGGCAATTGAACGACTGGGCGCCGCTGCCGCGAGGGCTTCGATCCGACCTTGCCCTCAGAATCGGTATCCCACAGTTCGTTATCGGACCATCGTCGTGGTGGCTGTAGGAAAGTTGGAAAGCGGTTTTTGCTTTTCAACGAGTACTAAAACTCAACCTGTATTCCGCGCGCGAAACTGTGTTTTCCTTGTCGGCGTTGCTGCGGCAACGTTCCAATATCCCGTAGAATTTGCAGGGCGATGGCTAATTCCGCGAAGCGAAGACTCTGTCCTGTTGTTTTATACGGGAGCAGCGATCTTAGGCTGCACGATTGCGCTCCTCCGCGACAACTTGAGGCGAGCGTAGTCCGTGCCTCGCAGGCCGGCCTGGAGCCCGCAAAAACCCGGTACTATTATGCAGCATAATCGCGTCTCAATGATCCACCGCGTTTGAGCCGACACGACTGAGGGTGTTGCGGAGCGGGCTCGCGCGGCGGGCGCGAACGCGGTTCCTCGTTGCGCTCACTGGATGGCACCTTGTAAGTGACGGGCACGCGCGCTGCGCAGGATTAGTCTGCCGGGAAATGAGATTACGCGGCCGCGTTTCGGGGCTGCACGTCGCGCTGGATTGCGTCGGCTGATTGGTCTTCTGCGATTTCCAGATCGTAGTCCGCCTGCAGGCCCATCCAGAATTTCGGGCTGGTACCGAAGTATCGGGCCAGCCGTAACGCGGTATCCGCAGTAATGCCTCGCTCCTCATGAACGATAGCCCCGATGCGGGTGGCGGGAACGCGGAGCCGCATTGCGAGCGCATTGACGCTCAGTCCTGAGGGCTTCATGTATTCCTCGCGCAACATCTCGCCGGGGTGAAGGGGCGCGATCTGCTTTTTCGATGGCATATACGATATCTCCCTAATGATAGTCAACGATCTCAACGTTGGTCGCTTCACCCGGTTTCCACTGGAAGCAAATGCGGTACTGATCATTGATCCGGATGGAATACTGCCCCAGGCGATTGCCCTTGAGCGCCTCAACCGACATGCCGGAGCCGGTGAGATCGGTCAGCGTCTCGGCGTTATGCAATGCGCGCAACCGACGGAACGCCACTCGCTCGATGTTCACGAACTTCCGACTGCGGATGCGGTTGAAGATCTTCTCCGTCTCCCGGCAACGGAAGGACTTGATCACCCAATCAGAATATCACGTGATGCGTTATACGTAAAGAGTACAATCTGAGTCTTTTCGTCCTGCCGGTATGCGGCGAGATCCATCCCGGCGGTGAAGGATTCGATTGATCGGATTCTGTCGAGAATGTCGCGGAGGTGTCTCGCGCCATCTCTAAAAGGCAAGCACAAACTCCTCGATGGCCTGATTTCGGACTGACTCTTTCAGCCACTCCGCCGAGGAGAGGTCCACGCGTGTTCCCAGCAGGTCTGCCAGATGGCTTTCGAGCTTTCCCATTGTCAGGAGCGTGCAGCGTCTCGTTTTGTCGAATTCGGCGAGGAGTTCGACATCGGATTCCGGTGAACTGTCTCCTTGCGCGACAGAGCCGAAGACAGAAAGATGCGTAATCCCCTCCGCCCTAAGTTCGGCTTCGTGGGCTCGCAGTCTTCTGATGACCTCGTCTCGTTTCACGCAACCGCCTGATCTGTATTCCCGCACTTGCAGGGTCTGGCGCGTCACACCGCGAGGAGTCATCCGACCGCCTGTGGGCTCTCGGCTTCGGTCGCTGCGGGAAGCCCATCGGCGCAGGTTTCGATCATGGTGCGATGCAATGCTCGCGCGTTCGCTTCTCCTCGACGGGATGCGTTGGTCGGCTGGGGTAGCGGCTGGAATTCGTCGGTGACGTTACCTCTTCCCCGGCGGGCTTTTCGGCTTTCAGGGGGGCCTGTTTCATGGCGGTCACGGACGATTCGTTGATCGTTTTCGCCGGCTGTTTTGTGTTGGGAGCGAGACTGTCCGGCATGGTGTAATTCCTCGCTCCGATTCTGTCAGGTGTTTGTAAGGCTGCCGCCGGCGAGCATGAGGAGCGTCCTGGGTTCCGGAGTCGTGGTGGTCGTTTCCGCGGGCGCGGCAATGACTGGACTGGAACTTCAGTCCCCGGCGGCGGACTGAGTGATCGCGGGCGTGGTCTGGAGGCTTCGCGTGAGGAAAAAGAGTACGAGGAAGCCCGCGATTAAGCCAATGGAGGCGCCGAGGCCGAGAAGGACGGGGTCGGCAAGCGCGCCGCGGAGGCTGAGAATTTCGAGGAAGAGGGCGTTCACGGTGACCGGGACGAAGGCGGCGATCAGCGGGAGGCGCGGACGGTCGAGGGCGAAGGAGCAGCGGGAGATCAGGTCCATGAGGGTCCAGCCGATGAGGCTGGGGGCGAGGCCGATGAAGACGTTTGAGACCAGCGTGGTCGATTCGGCGGTGAAGCTGCCGCGCTGGAAGAGAAGCGCGATGATCGGGGTGCGGAGCAGCAGGCCGGCGGCGCAGGAGATGACCGATGCGATCGCCATCAGGCCGACGCTTTTGCGGATCAGGCGATACGCGTGCGCTGTTTCGTTCGCGGCGTGCAGGCGCGCGATTTCCGGCATGAGGGAATTGGCGACCGGATAGACCAGATAGGCGATGACGACATTCACGCAGCGCATGGAGTAATCCAGCGCGGCGGCGGCGCCCGCGCCCGAGTGCGTGGCGAAGGCGCGCGCGAGAACGATGTTGGCGGACATCAGCGCGGCGTACATCAGGTAGAGGCCGGGCTTGGAAAGAATTTCGTGCGAAGGCAGCGTGACGGATTCCGTGCGATGGGCGCGGAGATTGCGGCTGGCGAACCACGTGACAGCCATCTGGACTGCGGCGCCCACGGAATAACCCACCGCGAAACCGTATTCGCCGATCGCTTTCCAGAGCAGCAGCGCGAAGACGACGGTGGTGCCGTTGATGCAGAGCTGGTAGGTCGCGGGGGCGAGGAAGCGGCGTTCGGTGTAGAGCAGGGCGGCGTAGATTCCGGATGCGCCTGAGAGCAGAATGCTGGGCGCGAGGATTTCCATCAGGATGATGGCTTCGTGCTTCTGTTCGGGCGCGAGTCCGGGGCCGATGAGCGCGACAAGTTGCGGAGTGAACGCGGCGATCAGGACGCTGAGGGAGCCGAGGATCCACGCGAAAAGGCGGCCGGCGCGGCGGAAGACGGCGAGGCGTTCGTGCGCCGGCCGCAGCATCAGCATAGGTACGAACGCGACAAGCAGCGTGTTGATTGCGATGTTGTTGACGGTGTCGGCGAGGCCGGTGGAGACGGCGAGGGCGTCGGCATGCGCGCGTGTGCCGAGAAGGTAGGCGGCGATAGCGACGCGGATGAAGCCGGTAATGTTGCCGATCAGAATTCCAGCGCCGACCACGAGACTGCCGCGCACTAATGCGCTGTTGCGCAGTCTCGCGATCGTGCTGGATAGAGGGGCTATCAGAGACTTACTGTTTCGAGACAGCGGCTAAGACCGCTTCGTAGTTGGGATGGCTGCCGACTTCCGGAACATACTCGACGTACTTGATCCTGTTGTCCGGCCCGACGACGAAGATCGCGCGGCTGTGAATGCGAAGGTCCTTGATCAGCGTTCCGTAGGCTTCGCCGAAGGAGCCGCTGCGGTGGTCGGACAGCATTTTGATGTTGTCGAGCGCGAAAGAATTACAAAAGCGTTTCTGCGCGAACGGAAGGTCCATGCTGACGGTGAAGATCTGGACGCCGGGCAGGCGCGCGGATTCTTCGTTGAAGCGCCTGGTCTGGGCGTCGCACACGGGAGTATCAAGCGAGGGCACCACGCTGAAGATGCGGGTGCCGGCACCGGTGGCGGCGAGGTTGACGTCTTTCAGGGAATCGTCCACGACGGAAAAATCCGGGGCGGAGTCACCGATTTTCAGCTCCGGTCCGATCAGCGTCATCGGCTTGCCTCCGAGGGTTGTGGCTCCTGGGCGTTCCATTATTCTCTCCTGTATTTGGGTATGAAAGCACGGCCAGCGTGCATGCCGCGCGGGGATGAATGCCCTATTCTAGCAGTCCTGCCAAATCCGCTGTGTTGGTGGCGGGAGCCTGGCAGGTGAAGTTTTCGCAGAGGCAAACGGCGGCTGGTCCCTTCGCGAGTTCGGTGACGGCGGGATGAAACGGAGCAATCTCCGGCGTGGCGCGGAGCAGGATTCGGTTGGGATCGAAGTTCTTCCAGACGAGGCGGAGCATGGCGGGATCGGGGTCTCCTGCGATGACGATTTCGCGATTCGGCGCGAGGTGGAATTCGCAGGCGGCGAGCATC
>CAZPZE010000944.1:0-5620 GCA_964590625.1 uncultured Solibacteraceae bacterium | reverse complement strand
ATTTTCCCGCACAATTCGTGTGAATGGTTCTCAGAGGGACCGGAATCGATTAACTCCACGATGCGGTAATCCGCACCAGCGATGGCCAGGCATCCAAAGCGTCGCTGCTTGGCCAGCAACAAAAGCGCGTTCGGGAGTTGCTCAAATTTCCCGCGGACTTCGTGCTTCATTCGTTGCGTCATACCTTCGGCACAAGACTGGGCGAAGCCGGGGCCGATGCCTTCACAATCATGCGCCTGATGGGACATTCGACGGTCACAGTTTCACAGCGATACGTACACCCGTCACCCGAGGCTGTAGAATTAGCCTTTGGACGATTAGAGGCGCTGAATCTGCAAAAGGTGGGGCACAAATATGGGCACACCCGAATAGTCCCCAACAATGGAAATTCAGTAAACCTTTTTGTTTCAACGTGCCCGGGTGGCGAAATCGGCAGACGCAACGGACTTAAAATCCGTTTTTCCGCAAGGAGAGTGTGGGTTCAAGTCCCACCCCGGGCACCATCATCTCCACTGACCAAGGCAGTTGAGAGCAAAGGCGACGAGATCGTCGGGCGGCGGCGTAGTGAAAATCTCCGAGCCTTGTTCTGTTTCGAATTCCACTTCTGTGCAGTGGAGCGCGTGCCTGTCGAGCACGAGGCGTTCGCGCAGTTCCGGAGACATGCCTTCGCGCATGAAGCGAAGCATGAGAGAGGGGTCGGGGCCGTACAGTTTGTCGCCCACGAGCGGGAGGCCGAGAGAGGCGGCGTGGACGCGAATCTGGTGGCGGCGGCCGGAGTGCGGATGGACACGGACCAGCGTGTATCCACCACCGCTGGCGATCGGAATGAATTCCGTTTCGGCGCTCTCGCCGCCTTCTTCCACTACAGTTCGGCGTGAATAGAATTCGGCGCCTGTATCGGGGCCGATTTGAGCGGTGACAGTGGCCGCGGATTCGAGACGACCGGTGAGGATGGCGTGATACGTCTTTTCGAATTTGCGGAATTGCACGGCGCGCTGCAGGCGCGTTCCTGCTTCTTTTGTTCTGGCGAGCACGAGCACGCCGCTGGTTTCGCGGTCGAGGCGGAATGGCATACGGAGGACGTCCGCTCCGAGATATTCGCGGCAGGCGCCGATGAGGCTCGACCAGGGGCCGTAGCGCGAGGGGTGACAGACGACGTGGGGCGGTTTGTTGAGAACGAGGAGATCGGGAGTTTCCCGCAGAATCCAACTGCGCAGTTCTTCCGGTGTGATCAGCCATCCCCAATCCGTAGCGGGCATGCAGATTCTATTGTCGATGGGTAGAATGTAGCGATTCCCATGAAGGGCTATTTTGAACCGCCGTATCGAAACGGGCTTCGGGCTGAGTTGCTGGATCTTGCGCAACGCGACGCGCGAATCTGCGGGGCCGCGATCACGGGTTCGGCGGCGATGGATCGTGAGGATCGGTGGTCGGATATCGATCTGGCGTTCGGGGTGACGGATCGCGGTGCGGTGGATGCGGTGATTGCGGATTTCACGCAGTTCATGCGGGAGTCACATGGCGCGCTGCATCATCTCGATGTGCGGGCGGGGGCGTGGACGTATCGTGTGTTCTTCCTGCCGGGCGGGCTGCAGGTGGATCTGGCGTTTGTGGAGGAGAGCGAGTTTCGTCCGCTGGGCGAAACGTTCCGGATCGTATTCGGTGAGGCGAAGGCGCTCTCGCCGTTTCCGGAGCCGGCGCCGATCGATCTCATCGGGATGGCGTGGCTGCATGCGCTGCATGCGCGGACCTGCATTCTGCGCGGGAAGTTGTGGCAAGCGGAATTCATGATCAGCGGATTGCGCGACCATGTGCTGGCGCTGGCGTGTATTCGCCTGGGATTGCCGGCGGCACATGGCCGCGGGATGGATCAGTTGCCGCGGCCGATTACGGATCCGCTGCTGGGGTCGCTCGTGGGCGACCTGAATCCGGACGGGCTGCGGCGCGCGCTGGGCGTTGTCGTGCGCGCGCTCGAATCCGAAATCCGCGAAGTGGATGCGGCGCTGGCCGATCGAATTGGCGGCGAACTGGAGTTGCTGGCGAGCGCTGCCACTTTATGATGATTCTGGTGGCGTGATTTGACTGCACATCGGAATTCATTTCGGCCGGCGGGCGCAGTCACGGGCATCGGCAGTCTGCCGTTCGCGTCAGTGCCGGAGGCGATCCGCGCCATGGCGGAATGTTCGCCGGAGATTCCATTCTGGCCGCAGTTGCCGCAGCTTTCGCAGCAGGAAAGCGTAATCGGGCAGGGGCTCGGGATACTCAACGGATTGATTGAGCCGCGCGGCGGGGCGTATGGGTTCCGCGTGAGGCCGGGGCGAATCGATGCGGTGATCGAGGCGCTGCATCACAGTACGGGAGAGCTCACAGCTTCGAATGCGGCGGGGTTCATGGCGTTCGAGGAGGCGCTTGCGGGCGGTCTTTTTCCGGATGCGACGGCGGTGAAGGGACAGATTGAAGGTCCGATCACGCTCTCCACATATCTCTTCTATCGGGATCAGCCGTTCTTTGTGGATGCGGCGCTGTTTTCGGCGATTGCGTTCCACGTGTCGCAGATGGTGTGCTGGCAGATCGACCGGCTGCGGCGCGCGGGACTGCCGGTGCTGCTGTTTCTGGATGAGCCCGCGCTGTGCCTGGATGCGACGGTAGCGAATTCAGTGCCGGAAGAGAAGCGGCTCAGCGCGCTGGCGGCAACGCTGGATGATGCGCGGCGGCGCGGGGCGATCGCGGGGCTGCATTGCTGCGCGGAGAAGCCGTTCCGGCGGATGTGCATGGCGAACCCCGATATTGTTTCGTTCGATGCGCATGAGGGGCTGGATCTGTTTTTCGCGGATCGGCATGCGCAGGAGTTCGTGCGGGATGGCGGGATTGTGGCGTATGGTCTGGTGCCGACGTGGCAGGGCCTCGAGGGCGTGACGGCGGCCGATATCTTCACGCGATGGCTGACCGCGGCGACGGTGGCCGGCGATCCGGAGGATCTGGCGCGCCGGGCGATGGTGACGGCGACGTGTGGGCTTGGGTTGCTGCGTGTGGCGGACGTCGCGGAGTCATTTCGGGTAGCGCGGGAAGTGGGGGAGCTAATGGGAGAGCTGGCCCGGGCCGGGGGGCGCAGCGTGGACGAGGGCGGCCGCCGCCCCGATCAGTAGTTGAGGTTCGAGCCGAGCCAGCGTTCCACTTCCGCGATGGTCATGCTTTTGCGCGCGGCGTAATCGGCGACCTGGTCGCGGTCGATTTTTCCCACGGTGAAGTAGCGTGACTCGGGGTGAGCGAAGTAGAGACCGCTCACGCTCGATCCGGGCCACATCGCGAAGGATTCGGTCAGTTTCATGCCGGTGTTTGCTTCCACGTCGAGAAGGCTCCAGATGGTGGCTTTCTCCGTGTGGTCCGGGCAGGCGGAATACCCGGGCGCGGGACGGATGCCGCGATAGTGTTCGTTAATGAGGTCTTCGTTGGTGAGCGCTTCGCCGCGTCCGTAGCCCCATTCTTCGCGGACGCGCTTGTGCAGATATTCGGCGAAGGCTTCGGCGAGACGATCGGCGATGGCTTCCGCCATGATGGCGTTGTAGTCATCGTTGGCGGCGCGGAATTTCGCGCAGAGTTCGCTGAGGCCGATGCCGCTCGTGACGGCGAAGGCGCCGATGTGATCCTGGAGGCCGGTTTCGCGCGGGGCGATGAAGTCGACGAGCGAGCGGCAGGGGCGGCCTTCGTCGCGAACCTGCTGGCGAAGGAAGTGGAGCGTGGTGCCGTTGGAAAGCTGCACGTCATCGCCGATGGCGTTTGCGGGGAAGAGGCCGTAGACGCCCTGGGCGGAGATGAGTTTGCCTGCGATGATGCGGTCGAGCAGCGCCTGACCCTCGGCGAAAAGCTGTTTTGCTTGTGCGCCGTGGCCAGGATGTTCGAATATTTTCGGGTAGAGGCCTTTGAGTCCCCAGGTGTGGAAGAAAGGCGACCAGTCGATGTAGTCGCGCAGTTCTTCGAGCGGGAAATCGTTCAGGACTTTCACGCCGGTGAATTCGGGCGCTGGAATATCGGCGGGATTCCAGTCGATCGGGGTGCGGCGTGCGCGCGCGGTTTCGATCGGGATGGCGGCCTGGCGCGGCGCGGCGTGCGTCCGGCGGAGGGCTTCGTATTCGGCGTTGTGTTTTTCGACGAATGCGGCTTTGCCGTCATCGCTGAGGAGGCTCGTAGTGACGGGAACCGCGCGGCTGGCATCGAGAACGTGTACGACGGGCTCACTGTAGTGCGGTGCGATCTTGATGGCGGTATGGGCGCGGCTCGTGGTGGCGCCGCCGATCAGCAGCGGCAGACGGAAGCCGAGGCGCTGCATTTCGCGCGCGACGTGGACCATTTCGTCGAGTGACGGCGTGATGAGGCCGCTGAGACCGATGATATCGGCGTTCTCGGCTTTCGCGCGCTCGAGGATTTTCTCGCAGGGGACCATCACGCCCATGTCGATCACTTCATAGTTGTTGCAGGCGAGAACGACGCCGACGATGTTCTTGCCGATATCGTGAACGTCGCCCTTCACCGTGGCGAGAACGATCTTGCCCTGCGTCTTCACGGCCTGCCCGGCTGCGGCGAGCGCGGCTTTTTCCGCTTCCATGAAGGGTGTGAGATAAGCGACGGCTTTCTTCATCACGCGGGCGGATTTCACGACCTGCGGCAGAAACATTTTGCCCGCGCCGAAGAGATCGCCGACGACGCCCATTCCGGCCATCAGCGGGCCCTCGATCACGAGCAGCGGACGGCCGAGCTTGACGCGCGCTTCTTCGCTGTCGGCTTCGATATAGGTATCGATGCCTTTGACAAGCGCGTGCGAGAGGCGTTCTTCCACGGTGCCGCTGCGCCATTCCTCGGTTTTCTTTTCGATGGCCGTGGCGCCGGCGCCCGCGGACTTCAGGGTTTCGCCGTACTCGACGAGGCGCTCGGTCGCGTCAGCGCGGCGGTTGAGGAGAACGTCCTCCACCATTTCCTTCAGCTGCGGCTCGATTTCTTCGTAGACTTCGAGCATGCCCGCGTTGACGATGCCCATGTCCATGCCGGCGGCGATGGCGTGATAGAGAAAGGCGGCGTGCATGGCTTCGCGCACTTTGTTGTTGCCGCGGAAGCTGAATGAGATGTTGGAAACGCCGCCGCTCACTTTCGCGTGCGGAAGGTTGGCTTTGATCCAGCGCGTCGCTTCGATGAAATCGAGGGCGTAGTTGTTGTGCTCCTCCATGCCGGTCGCGACTGTGAGGATGTTGGGATCGAAGATGATGTCTTCGGGCGGGAAACCGATCTCGTCGACAAGGATCCGGTAGGCGCGTTCGCAGATGCGAATGCGGTCGGCATAGGTAGCGGCCTGGCCCTGTTCGTCGAAAGCCATGACGACGACAGCAGCGCCGTACTTCAGAACCGTTGCCGCGTGTTCGCGGAATATCGCTTCGCCTTCTTTGAGCGAAATGGAATTGACGATGCCTTTGCCCTGCAGGCATTTCAAGCCGGCTTCGATGACTTCCCACTTCGAGGAATCCACCATGAAGGGCGCGCGCGCGACTTCGGGCTCGCTGGCGAGCAGGTGGAGGAAGCGCGACATGGCGGCGACGCCGTCAATCATGCCTTCGTCCATGCAGATGTCGAT
>CAZPZE010000943.1:0-1617 GCA_964590625.1 uncultured Solibacteraceae bacterium | reverse complement strand
GACCTTCGGACGCGCCTTCACGAAAAGATCGCATTCTATTTGCAGCGATAAATTCAGCACCTTGTGCCACTAATCTGGCGCGAATCCGACACTGCCGACGAGGCTGGCCCCTAGGGCGGATTAGCGAAGCGTAATCCGCCGCCAAGCGCGACATGGCGCGTTACGCTTGCGCTAACGCGGACCACGTCTCTCATTCTCATCGCCCTCGCGGCTCTGCGCCCCGTGGACCACGGCAACGACGATCACCTCATCCCGTTCGGCATGAACCTCGTACACAACGATGTACGGCAGCCGCGGCACCACCCATTCGAACGTCCCTTCATCGCGTCCGGCATGGCCCATCTGCGGAAACGTGGCGAGATGCTCGGTTGACGCGAAGACGCGTTCGACGACTGCCTTGGCGGCGGCCGGATTGTCCAAGGCGATCCAATTGTAAATACCCTCGAGATCGACGAGCGCTTTCTCGTCGAAGACGAGCGTCACGCGCCCAGGCGCCCGATACGCGCCCGCGCGTCTTCGTGCGACACGAGCTTCCGGTTCGGATCGGTGCGTCGGCGGCGGATTTCGGCCAGATCCTCATCGGAGACGCGCAGGTCTTGCCGGTGCGCCAGATAATCGAGCATGGCCGCCGCGGCAGCATCCTGCTCGCCTTCGGGCAGGCGCTCGACTTGGGCGATGGCGTCGCGAAGTAGCTTGGTCATGGTCGATATATAGCAGCGAACACGGAGGCGTTAAAGCCGTAGGGCGGATTAGCGCAGGCGTAATCTGCCATGAGTTCGACGGGGCGCGTTACGCTTCCGCTAACTCGCCATACGCCGCTCACACCCCGCCACCACGTCCATCTCCCCTTGCCGGTTGTTCGCTGGCGTTACCGTGGCGCGCACGTCCTGGCCGAGCGCGATCAGAAACGCCATCAGCCGCCCCACCCGAAAAATTCCCGGCGCGATTGCGCATCGGCGCCGAAACGTGCGGCTGCCTCTCCCGGCCCTCATGCTGAGGAGCCGCGCGCAGCGCAGCGTCTCGAACCATGGGGCCGCCGCGGTGGCCGCCCCATCCTTCGAGACGGGCGCTCCGCGCCCTCCTCAGGATGAGGCGGATCGCCGCCGCGCCTTCCCTTTCACCGGCTCAAACGTGATCTTCAGCCGGTGTCCCGTCGCCGCGGCAAAGCGTTGCAGCGTCCGCGTCGACGGCTTCGCCCGGCCGCTTTCGAGCCGCGCGATCGCGCTTTGCGTCGTCTTCATGCGCTTGGCGAGTTGCGCCTGGCTCAAGCCCGCCCGTGCCCGCGCGGCGATAAGCGCAAACTCCTCCTCCAGCGCCTCGTACTCGCGCCGATACGCCGGGTCCTTCATCCACTTCCTGTGCAGCGTCGATATCTTCGTCATGGCACCTCCTTGGCGCGCTGCCGCGCCAGCTCCAATTCGCGCGGCGGCGTCTTCTGCGTCTTCTTGACGAATACCCGGACGATGACGACGCGCCGCACCGCCGCCGTCACGTAGATCGCGCGTGAAATCCCGTCGCGACCGGTCATGCGAAGCGACGGCGCCGAGCGTTTCGACTGTCCATCGCATTTACCCTATATAGCGGGAAGACGATAGTGCTTCAAGCGTGGCGGCGGAT
>CAZPZE010000942.1:0-4749 GCA_964590625.1 uncultured Solibacteraceae bacterium | reverse complement strand
GGAGCCGTCCGCGAGGATGAGCTCGAGGCCGTCGGCTTTGCGCTTTCCGTAGGCGAGGTACTGCTGCTCGGTCATCTGGAAACGCACCCAGATCGGATCAAGCGGAACGAGAACGGTGAGCGGCTGCGCCGCGTTCGCCGTGACGTAGCCGCCGACGGGCACGAGCGTATCCCCGATGACGCCGCTGATGGGAGCTTTGATCGTGCCGTAGTCGAGGCGGAGCTGGGCGGCTTCGAGGGCGCCTTTCTGGGCGTCGAGTTTGCCCTCGGTGGATTGAATCTGCGTTTGCGTGGAGAGGCGCGTCTGATCGACCGTCGCCTGATTGGCGCGCACGGTGGCCTGCGCGGCGGTGAGGGCGGTGGATGCCTGATCGAGATCCTGCTTCGCGGCGGCATCCTGTTCGACGAGAGGCTTCAGGCGGTCGTAATCCTGCTGGGCGCGGAGCTCGGCTGCTTTGGCGGCGGCGAGGTTGGCTTCCGCCTGCAGGAGAGAGACCTGCTTCTGCGCGAACTGCACGTCCGCCTCGGTCTGTTTGACGTTGCCCGACGCTTCATCGACGGCCGCTTTATAAGGACGGAGGTCGAGCTGGTAGAGGACCTGACCGGCGGCGACGTGATCGCCCGGTTTGAAGAGCCACTTATCCACATAGCCATCGACGCGCGAGCGGATTTCGACGCGATCACGCGCGAAAGTCTGAGCGGCGAATTCGGTGTAGATGGGGACATCGCTCGTTTTCGCCGTGATGGTTTCGACGAGCGGGGGTGGCGGCGCGGCGGGCGCCGCAGTGGTGGCGGAGCCGCAGCCGGAATCCGCAACGGCGGCGGACATAGCTGCCGCCAGCAATATCAGAAAACCTTTATGACTCATAAGCGAGCGTTTCAATTCGATTCCCTGTGTTTCGGGAAGGTTTCAGCCGGGCGACGGTGACGCTTCGCCCGGGCATCGCCCGATACGCAAGCGATTGCTTGCCTAATAATAGGCAACAAAATGATTGCATGTCAAGACATGTCCGCGGAACAGCTCCGGAGAGTGATGAATGTGACAACAACATGTTCTGCGAAGTTCCGGAGGGGGCGGATGAATGCCGGCTGTTCCGCGCCGCTACCGGCCAAAGTCAATGGATGCACGAAACGACGTGAGGGTCGCAGGTTACACTGAAATGACCAGAGATGATCCCTGACACGATCCCCGAAGGTCTTACATTCGACGACGTACTCCTCGTACCAGCCCACAGCGAGCTTCTCCCTGGAGAAGCGGACACACGGACAAAACTCACCCGCGGCATCCCTCTGAATATTCCTGTTGTCAGCTCGGCAATGGATACAGTGACCGAGTCCCACCTGGCGATTGCGCTCGCGCAACAGGGCGGAGTCGGCTTTATTCACCGTAACATGCCGATCGAGAAACAGGCAGAGGAAGTGGACCGCGTCAAACGCAGTGAAAGCGGCATGATTGTGGACCCGGTCACAATCGGGCCCGACAAGAAGATTTCCGACGCGCTTGACCTGATGCAGCGCTACCGGATCTCCGGTGTGCCGGTGACGGCGGCGGACGGGCGGCTGGTCGGGATTCTGACCAACCGCGATCTGCGGTTCGAAACGCGGTTTGACATGCCAATAGCCGACGTGATGACGAAGGAAAACCTGATCACGGTTCCCGTCGGCACGACGCTCGAAGAAGCAGAGAGCATCCTCCACAAGCATCGCGTGGAGAAGCTGCTGGTAGTGGACGACCACTACATCCTGAAAGGCCTGATTACGGTCAAGGATATTCAGAAAAAGCTGAAGTATCCGAACGCGGCGAAGGATGAGCAGGGGCGGCTGCGGGTGGGCGCGGCGATTGGCGCGACCGGCGATTATATGGAGCGCGCGGCGGAACTGGTGGCGCGGAAGGTAGATGTGCTCGCGATCGACACGGCGCACGCGCACAGCCTGCGGGTGATGGAGGCAGTGAAGGCCCTCAAGAAATGGATGCCATCTCTGCAGCTAATCGCGGGGAATGTGGGGACTTATGAAGGCGCGAAGGCACTGATCGATCTGGGCGTGGATGGCATTAAGGTCGGCATCGGGCCCGGGTCGATTTGCACGACGCGCATCGTTTCCGGCGCCGGTGTGCCGCAGATTACGGCGATTGCGGAGTGCAGCAAGGCGGCGCGGCCGGCGGGAGTTCCGCTGATCGCGGATGGCGGCGTGAAGTTTTCGGGCGACATCACGAAGGCGATTGCGGCGGGCGCGGATGTGGTGATGATCGGGAGTCTGCTGGCGGGGACGGATGAGAGCCCGGGCGAGACGATTCTGTATCAGGGCCGCACGTTCAAGACGTATCGCGGGATGGGGTCGCTGGGCGCGATGTCGACGGGCAAGACGGACCGGTATGGGCTGGATCCGACGCAAAAGCTGGTGCCGGAAGGCATTGAGGGTCGCGTGGCGTCGAAGGGTCCGCTGGCGGATCTGGTGTATCAGCTGGTGGGCGGGCTTCGGGCCGGCATGGGATATTGCGGGTGCTGGACGCTGGAGCAACTGCAGAAAAATGCGCGGTTCGTGCGGGTCTCGCCGGCTGGCTGGAAAGAGAGCCACGTGCACGACGTGATCATCACCAAAGAAGCGCCGAACTACCGGGTGGAGTAGGCCGGTGAAATACCGCCTTCGCAATGTCACGCGCGGGACTGTGCTGGGGGATGCGATCGATATCGCGGACACCAGTGCGAAGCGGACTACGGGGCTTCTGAAACACAAAGAGCTGCGGGCGGGGGAGGGGTTGTGGATTGTGCCTTGTGAGGGCGTCCACACGTTCTTCATGAAGTTCCCGCTGGATCTGGTTTATATCGATAAGAAAAATGTGGTGCGGAAGGTCGTGGGGAATGTGCGGCCCTGGCGGGCGTCGATGTGTCTGACGGCGCATTCGGTGGTGGAATTGCCTGTGGGGGCGATTGCGGGGAGCGAGACGCGGAAGGGGGATCGGGTGGAGTGGGAGAAATTGGGATAGCCGGCTGTTCCTTTCGGACTCCTGCAAGGCGCCGTCCTGGAACCGAATTCATACCCCGCGTTTAATAGTGGTATTTGGCCTGGAGGAAAGCGACTGCTTCGTCGGTGACGCGGTATACGAGGCGGTGCTCCTGAGTGATTCGCCGGGACCAACAGCCGCCGAGTACATATTTCAACGGTTCGGGTTTTCCGAGGCCTTGAGACGGGTCCCGCATGACCGCATCAACGAGATCCAGGACCCTCACGGCGACAGCGCGCTCGTTTTTGACCCAAAATCGGAGGTCCTGAAGAAATTCGGGTTGAAATATGGCAACCCGTTTAGCCTCGCGCTTCACCGAGCATCTCTTTCCGCAAAGCGGATGGAGTTCCAGGCTTGACGTTTCCGCCTTCTGCGCGGCGGAGTGCGGAGAGCAATCGGCGCGCATTGCGAGGGGAGCGGAGCAGGTGCGCTGTCTCATAAAGCCCAGCAAGCTCTGCCGCCGGAATCAGAGCGACGTCGCGCGCACCCTTTCGCCGAACAATAACAGTCTCCTGCTGGTCGACTACCTGGTCGAGCACGGAGGCGAGGTTTTCGCGGAGACTCGTGTAGGTGGTTTCAGTCGGCATAGGGGACGTCGATTTCAGTGTACAGGATTCCTGTACGGGTGGTGGAGCCGTCAATTACGGGAGGGCAGGCCAATCTGACGCGAGCCCGACTTGCAGGCGGTTTGCCGACTACGCGTCAAAGTGAATCGACGGACCTGAGCGCGTTTTATCACTCTCTATTTGCCGCAAAGCAGAACCAATCTGGTCATCGGATCGGGTGTATCCAAAGGAAGGCTCGGGATACGCTCCACCATTTTCATGAGACATCGAACATATGCCTCCCTCACGGTTGGCAAATCCACATCAACGGTCCGAATGCCCGAATGGACGGCTTCGTTCCGTGCCTCGTAAACAGCCTCCACCGCATCGGCACAGGCTCGTCTCTTCGGGTGTCCTTTCAGGAGAACAGCCGTCCTCTCGCTTAGGCGTTCCCCGATTCCGGGAGCATAAGAATCGGTCAGCAGGACCTCAAGCGCAATGGTCATATTGATCACATCGTCTTCACCACTCGTGTATCGGAAGGAGCGACGAAAGTAGCGCAGCGATGTCATCATTTTCTGGAAAAGCCGCCTCTTGGTGGGTTTGCCGTTACCGAGCACGTTGGTTTGCAAATACCCGTTTTCCAGTGCCGAAAGAGCCTGACACATTTGCGACATTACGGGTCTCCTGTGTGCCCAGCCCGGCAGGTTGATCTCAACGTTTACGCTGCTCAATTCGGCCAGTTCTACAGCCCGATAGTTCATTGGGATGCATTTGCTTTGGAATCGCGTGGAACTGTGAGCCTTCGCCTCTAGCAAGATGAAGTGATGGATATCCAAGGTGCTCCAGTTGTTCATGCGGGCAGTGCTGAACAGGTGCGGGGTCGTCTTGCTTAACGCTGTTTCGAACGTATGCAGCATGAACAGCAGCGAACAGGCACGTTCCAGATGAAGCATCAGAAACCGCTGGTTTTCATAGTAATCGCCCGTGAACGTTCGAGCTTTGACCAGCAGGAGAGGATTGCGCGTAAGCCACTTGGTCGGTCGGCTTCTGGAATAGTGCTCGATAAGGTCAACCGGGACCCTGCGTCGGATTCCCATGCGCGCCGCTGCGGATTCGACGAAGCGAATCGTTTCCGAAAGATTATTGGTTTGCCCGCGCACACACAGCTCACCTTCTTCAGCGAAGAGCTCATATTTCC
>CAZPZE010000941.1:0-6919 GCA_964590625.1 uncultured Solibacteraceae bacterium | reverse complement strand
CTCCCGGCACAGGCTCCCTCCCACTCGTGCGCATCGGCGAGCCGTTTGCCCTCGGCCCAGCAAATCTCCGCTGCTTCGCGTGCTCTCACCCACACCACTGGATAGGCGCCGGGGATATCGGGGAATTCGAACTGATCGATGCAGGCTTTCGCATCTTCCGGCTTCTGTGTCGCGGGGTCATACAGAGGCGCCATATATTTCGCGCCGCAGATTTTTTCGAACCGCGGGTTGGCGTAGTCGATCCCCAGCTTTTTCAGGTTCGCCTGCACCTGTTCGGGCGTCATGGGATGCCGCGTGACGAGCGGATTCCCCTGGCCAATGTAGCCCGATTTCGCAAAGATCTGGCGGATCGCATTCATCTGACGATCGGAGAGCCCATGGACACTCTGCAGTTGCCGGAACAGGATTTCGTTCTGTTGCTTCAGCGCATCCTTTGCCGATGGAGCCTGAGCAATCAGAGCCAGAGCGGCGAGTGCGATCCCACAGACAATTGTTCCCGGTCTTCTCATCGCTTACCCTCGCGGCGCATGACGTAGAAGAAATCGCGGTTATCCGCATAGCCCAGAAAGCGGGGGATCACTTCACCGGAAGCCGATTTTTCGAGCACGCTCATTCCGTTCAGGAGATGATCGACAAACAACTGCGATCCCGATCTTCGATAGACCGCCATGTAGGTGTGTTCGAGCGCATTCATGTCGAGAAGCATGGCGTAATCGCACCGGTACGCCTGGAACACGCGCGCCATGGCGGATGGTGTGGCATCCGAGAACACGGCGTAGATCAGAAAGCGTTTGCGGCCATTGGTTTCGAACGCGGCGCCGGAACGCATCGTACGGAGCTTGCGGTCTTCCGAGCCGGACCAGTTGCCGGCGCCCCATTGATTCACCAGGCGGCCCGGCATTCCGGATTCGATCAGCGGCACGCCGTTCTGCCGGGCGTGGCGGATGTTTCGCAACAGCGCGTTATCGGCCTCAGTCCAGGTGCGCATCGCGAGCGAGCCGTCCGTCTGGATGAAGATAGTTGCCAGGCCCGGCTGCAGCTTGCTGAAGACCACGCCTTCTTCAATGAACCCATAATGGCTTCCGTGATTTCGCAGAGCGAGTTCTCCGTATCGGAATGCTCCGTGCTCGCGCTTGAATCCGGCGGTGAAGGTGGAAACCGCTCTGGCGGCTTCTCCTGGATTGAGGAGGCCTGTCGCGACCAGCGGTTTGATGCTTCCGATGCCATCCGGCCCCGGCAGCGCGCGATTCCGCATCTGATCGAGCGTGCGTCCAGACCACCCCACCGTGGGATGCTCCGTTCCAAGCGCATATCCGAGATCAAAACGGTCGAGATCGAACGCAACAAGATAGGCGAGTGAAGCTGTTTCCACTCCATCCAGATTGCTGACGCGGTTCTTATAGCCGGCGAGGATCGACGGGTCGATCAAGTTCGGCTGAAGAATGCTGACATACACGCCCGGATTGCCCGCCGCCGGATACCAGGCGCCGGCGATCATCCCTGTTTGCGGAGCGCCTTCCACTCCGATGCCGAGATTTTGGGATGCGAGAGGTCTGGCCGCATATTTCGGATCGATCACGGCCGGCAGCGGGAGATTGGCGCTATCGGCGCTCGGGGCGACGCGAGTCTCACCCTGCAGCGTGCCCGTTTCCCGATGTGTTTCTCCCATCAGGACATGGCCGAGCGCGATGATTTTCTCCCCACCCCAGATGTGTTCACGCAGAAAGTCCGTAGCGGTTTCGAGCGTCGTGCGATGTCCGGCTGTGGCGTTTCGAAGATAGATCCGCCCGTCGCAAAGCGGATAATAGACGCGCTGCGAAGTCCTTGCCTGATCCAGCAGAGTCCCACCAAAAAGATCGCAGAGATGGCGGCTGCCTCCTTCCGTCACCACCAGCCCGGAGGCATTCTTCTCGTCGAGCAGAATTCGCGTTGAGCGCGAATTCGCATTCTCCAGGTGATAGCTGACTTCCGGACCTCCGCTCTTCCACGACAGCTTCAGCAGATACCAGGCATTGATGGCGGGATTGAGGTTGACGAGAGTCGCTGTGCCGTCCCGGCCGCTCTTCGTATGAATCGCAATGGAGTTTGATTCGCGAAACTGTTGCAGCTCCAGAATCGTTTTTGGAACGTCAGCTTCGTATTCCCTGACCTGCTGCGGATTCTGCGCCGGCACAATCGCGATGGACATTGCCACCAGACTGAGCGCTCTGTAGTTCTTCTTCATAACGCCAGAAGGACGATCCCCAGGGTGAGTGCGCCCGAGATGCGGCTCGGCCAGTCGCTGATGGCAAACGCAACGGGATCGTCCGGCATCTTCCCGCGATGGGCGATGAGCCAGACGTAGCTGATCCAGTAGAAAAGCACGGGACACAAAAGCCAGATGAGCTCCACGTGCCCGTAGAGATGCCGCGCGGCGCCGCTGCTGATGTAGAGCGCCAGCACCAGCACCGACAGATAACCGCTCGCGGTCCCCATTGCCGCGAGCAGTTCGGCGTCCGTGCTTTCGTAGGCGCGAGCCTTCGCTCCATCGCCGTTGGTCCGCTTCATCAGTGTGAGTTCGCCATAGCGCTTCACCAGAGCCAGACTGAAGAACAGGAACATCGAGAAAGCCTCCAGCCAGTGCGACGGCCAGATCGAAACCGCCACAGAACCGGCGAAAATCCGAAGCCCATAAAGGCTGGCAAGGACGATTACATCCAGAACCGCGATTCTCTTCAGGTACAGAGAATAGACGATGCTCAGTCCGAAGTATCCGAAGACAACAAGGGGAAACAACGCTGATATGAAACGACCGGCCACATAGCCGAGACCGGCGAGCACGGGAATCATGAGGAATGCATAAGAGAGCGGTAACTCGCCGGATGCGAACGCGCGGCGGCGCTTCGAAGGATGCCGCCGGTCCGCCTGGAGATCCAGCAGATCATTGACGAGATACCCGCTCGAAGCGACGCAGACAAACGCCAGGAATGCCAGCGTCAGCCTGCTCCATGCGGACCCTCCATCCAGACGATGGGCCGCGAGCAATGGCGCGAGCACGAGCAGATTCTTCAGCCAATGCTGCGGGCGGAGCGGTTTCAGGTAAGTGGCGAGGCCGGCCGGCGGGTCTTCGAAAACGCGATCTACATTCGCGGTTTTCGCGATGCCGGTGCGAAGACGCGAGCTGGGATTCACGAGAATGATTTTTCTCGCGGCGGACCACACAGGCAGGTCGGTTCGGCCGTTCCCGGCATAATCGAAGCCGCTCTCCCCGAACTCTCTGATCAGACGATCACGTTTTACTTCATCGGCGAGATTCACCGAGCCGTCACTCGATAGAAGGTGGTCGAAGAGACCGAGATGGTCGGCGACCTTGCGGGCGATCTGGCTGTCGGCGGCAGTTGCAAGCACGAGACGGCGCCCCTGCGCGCGCTGCGTCCGCAGGAATTCCACCAGGTCGGCGCGATACGGCAGCGTGCTGACGTCCAGCGCAACCTCGGCTGCGACGCGATGTTTGAAATACGCGCGGCCTTTCAGCAGCCAGCCAGGCAATTGCAATACGCGCCATGGCTTTTGCTTCAGTAACGCGATCAGCGATTCCAGCAGGAGATCCGTTTTGACAAGCGTGCCATCCAGATCGACCGCGAGCGGGGGCACAACAGGTTGTTCAGGGACGGGCGCCGGCTGAAGCTCTACGAAAATTTCCATATGCCCGCCGTTTCCGTTCAGGAATCAGCAGTTTTCGCGCCAGCGCGCCCGTCGTGTTTTCAAAGAGAGAATGCTCGCGTGGATGCGTGATGAGGCGCAGCGGCTGCGCCAAAGAACTCGCGAATATTGAGCAGGTTTTTGCGGCTACTTGTGGCCGTACTCGAGCTTCGGATACCAGTCCGTGCCGCGTCCTTCAGGTGTGTAGTCCAGCATCTGCCAGAGAGGATCGGCATCGGGCGCGCCGCGCGGATCCTGGCCGGGGTCGGACATTTCGAAGCTCATCTCGCCGCTGTAGAAATGCCGGATCACGCCGCCGCGGCGCGTGAACACGCTGAAGCCGGGCATGTCCGCATCGTCGGCGTTCACGTAGGTGCGCGTGTAATCGCCGGAGCCGTCGGAAACGAACGTGAGATTGGTGAGGCCGCGCTGCTTCTGGAATTCGAGGAGTCGCTCAATCGGCGAGCGGGCCGTCACGGCCATCGCCGCGCGTTCGCGGAGGTTGACCGCGGTGCCGTTCCACGAAGTGATGAATGATGTGCAACTGGGGCAAGCGGCGGCGCGCTTCGGTCCGAACATCATGCTGTAGATCAGCAGCGTGTCTTTGTCGCCGAAGAGATCGGAAAGGCGAAGAGGTCCGGCAGCTGCGGAGAATTCGAAATCCTGCGGGATCGCGCCGCCCGGCGGCAGAGCCCGGCGCTGTTCGGCGACCCGTTCCAGGTGTCGGCGAAGCTCAATCTCCTCCGCCAGCAGCGCATTGCGCGCCGCGCGGTACTCCGCGCTTTCGTTCGGGTAGTGAGCTTTGTTCTTCTGAGCGAGCTGGTTTGCGGGAATGAGATTCGGCATCGCGGGAATGGCCTTCACCCTACGATAACGCCAATCTCTTCTCAGACGCGCGCGCTCAGACTCAGTGCGGCCGCCCGCGAGAGCAGGCCGTACTTCTTCATCCGGTACCGAAGCTTGTCCCGGTTGATCCGCAATAGCCGGGCCGCCTTGAGCTGATTTCCACCCGCCTCGCTCAAAGCCTGCCGAATCAGCCGGATCTCCATACTTTCGATGGGCCCGACCCGGGTCTGAATCGGCGCAGCCTCCTGCTCGGCGGATGGCGTCAGCCGCTCGCCCGCTTTCATGTACTCCGGGAAATCGCTCATTTCCAGCAGGGGGCCATGGGCGATCATGCAAGCGTGCCCGATGACATTCTCCAGTTCGCGAATGTTCCCGGGCCAGTCATACGAGCGAAGCGCTTTGCGAACATCATTCGAAATGCCGTCGACCGATTTGCACAGCCGCTGCGACCAAAGCCGCACGAAGTGATCCGTGAGTTCCTGCAGATCCTCGAAGCGATCCCGCAGAGGCGGCAAGTGCACATCGACCATGGAGAGGCGATAGAACAGGTCCTCCCGGAAAGTCTTTTCCGCCACGGCTTTTCGCAGGTCCTTGTTGGTAGCCGCGACAATTCGGATGTCCACCTTGCGCGTGTTCAATGAGCCGACACGCTGGACCTCCCGGCTCTGGATCACCCGCAGCAGTTTGGCCTGCGTGGCGAGCGGCATGTCCCCGATTTCATCGAGGAACAGGGTGCCGCCGTTTGCAAATTCGATCAGGCCGGTTTTGTCGGTCTGCGCGCCGGTGAATGCCCCGCGCACGTGGCCGAACAACTCGCTCTCGAACAGGGTTTCGACAACCGCGGAGCAGTTCAGCACCACATATTGGCCGCGACGGCCGGGGCTGAGGTCATGAAGCGCTTTTGCCGCCAGCTCTTTACCGGTCCCGGTCTCACCGGTCACCAGCACGGTCGTGAAATAAGGGGCAATGCGTTCGATCAGTGCGAGAACGCCGCGCATCGCCGTCCCGGTGCCGATCATGCCGTGGACGTGAGATACGGGTGCCCTGTGGGTATGGTGATTCTCCTCCACACCGGAACTCCAGGTAGCCATCGTAGCCGAACTCATTTTCAACTCCTTCTATGCGACTGCTTTCGCCGGCCGGAACGGCACTCCGGTGGCGCGACTTCTTCTCTTCCAGCGCCACGCCCAATCCGGTTCGGCGCCGGCCGCGCACGCCATCGCGAGCACGCGCTCCGGATCGCCCAGATCGCTCCATCCCACCTGACCCATGCGCAGGGTCGCCAGAGAATTTGCGGCCTTGCTCAGGACGTGGCGGGAAAGATCGCTGGCCGGTATCGACTGATAAACCGAATCCGCGATGTGGGTTTCGCGGCCGTCCCACAGGCGCGATTCCTTCAGAACGCTGATGAGCTCCGGAAGCGCACTCTCGATCAGTTCCAGGAATGCCCTTACTTTGCCCACCATCACGAACGTATTCCAGACGGCGCCGCGGGCCAGAAGATCCTCCGCAATCTCCAGCGGTGGTTTCTCCCGGAAGCGATCGACGCGGAAAACTCCAGGCGCATCAGCGGGCGAGCCCAGTTCGATCCATCCATATCCGGTTTCCGGATAATCCGCCTCGGCTCCCAGAAGGACGATCGAATCGCCGCACTCCTGCGCGTAATCAAACGCCGACTCCACGGCGTACCGGAACATCGACTCGCTGGCGTAATGGTGATCGGAAGGAAAAATCGCGGCCAGTGCGTCCTCATCCATGGCCTCTATGCTCAGCAGGCTGTGCGCAATCGCCGGGGCGGTGCCTCGATTCGCCGGCTGCACGATACGCTGCGCCGGGCGCACCGCCGCCTCACGCAGATACCAGTGGGCGTGCTCTTCGGCAAGCGAAACGATCACGCGCTCTGCCGGGATGATTGCTTCCGTCCGCTGCATAGTGTCTCTCAACAGCGTGCGGCCGCCGAACAGCGGACAAAATTGCTTCGGCCTGGAATCGCCGCTGATGATTTCTGTCAATCCTTTGAGGCGGACGCCGTCGCCGCCGGCCAGAACAATGCCCCATCGTTCGCCAGCCTTCGTTTGCCTCGAAAACGTCCGGCTTGCGATTTCCCACTCCTGCTTACGGTAATGCCTCATTTTCCTCACCCAGCCGTAATAAGCGTTCGACAAGGACACTGCTACGGCGTTGAATTCGTGGGAGTTCCGCTTCTTCTGCATCGGTACGCGAGGCCGGACAGAAAGGAGACTCAAACTCCCGCCCTATCCAAAGCTGGATATATTTCAACTTAAATCGCAGGGTATAGACCGCCTACCAGGGTTAGTACTAGTATTTAAGGGGGAAGTCCATCGTACAGTTTAAATCTCATGCAAATTTGGTGAATGCCTGATTGCAGAAA
>CAZPZE010000940.1:0-2432 GCA_964590625.1 uncultured Solibacteraceae bacterium | reverse complement strand
AGTTTCTGCTGGGTGACAACATTGTTGAGGAAGTCGAGCTCAATTTCGGTGCCCCTGTCGTTGTAAACCCAGCCGTCGGCCGCGTAAATATCGAGCCAGCCGTCGTTGTCGAAATCCTCGAAGCTCGCGCCCCAGAACCAGCCGGGCGGGTTGGCGTTCATCTTCGCGGTCGTATCGTCGAAGGTGCCGTCGCCGCGGTTCTTCAGCAGCACGTTGCCGGAGGCCATCTGTTTGAATACCTTCACGAAATCCGTGCCGGATTGATGGAAGACCTGCATGTAGAGCGGCATATCCGTGCGCCACACGCCCTGCCGCCAGGTGTTCACCATATAACGCGCCACGGTCGGCCATTCGGCGTACCAGGCGTCTTCTGAGCGGATGTTGGTGCTGTAAAGATCGAGCTTGCCGTCATTGTCGTAATCCGCCATGCTGGCGCTCATTCCGGCGCCATAGGCCAGCGCGCCGGCTTCGGTGGTCACGTCTGTGAACGTGCCGTTTTTGTTATTGCGATAAAGCGTCTTGCGTCCGAAATCGTTGACGACATAAAGATCCGGATAACCGTCATCGTTGTAATCGCCCCAAACGGTGCCGAGGCACAGCCCGACTTCGCCCACGCCCGCTTTCTCCGTAACGTTCGTGAACGTGCCATCGTGATTGTTGTGATAGAGCTGATCCGGCAGGCCGTTGCGCGCGTAGAACGTGGTCGGGATGTCAAGCCGCGGATCGAGATAGCGCCCGACGTAAAGATCGAGATAGCCGTCGTTGTCGTAATCGGCCCAGGAGGCGACGGTCGTGCAGCAGTCTGCGCCGATTCCTGATTTCTTCGTGACGTCCGTGAACGTGCCGTCGTGATTGTTATGGAAAAGCTGGTTCGGCTTGAAGGTGCGGCTGACGAACAGGTCTTTATATCCGTCGTTGTCGTAGTCGGCGAAGATCGCCGTGCTGACGCCGTCCAGACCGCTCAAACCCGCCTTCGCGGTGACGTCTTCAAATTTGCCGTTCCCGAGGTTGTGGAAGAACCGCGATTCCACACCGTCCGGAATGAAGAGGTCGTAAAAACCGTCGTTATCGACATCGGCCGCGGCAATTCCGGCAGGGCCGTACTTGATCATGCCGAACGCCAGATGCTGGTTGAGGAAGCCGGGGTAGTACTGATTGGTGAAATCGATGCCCGCATCGTGCGCCACGTTTTCGAACTGCGGTTTGTCGCCAATGTAGCGGTCGCCCTGGTCGAGCGATGCGCCGGTGATCTGCAGGCCGTGCGATCCACCGGCTTTGAACGACATCTGGAAGTAGCCGCGGTCGATCCCGGCGTACTGGCCGCCGTGCGGCGTGCCGATGACTTCGAAGCGAATGCGCGCCTTCAGGTCGTCGTTTGAGCCCCACTTCTCGAGTGAGTCGATGTACATCGCAAATTCATCGATCGAGTCGAACGAATTGACGTACTTCTTCCACTCGTCGAGCGCGCCGGCCTTGTTGACCGTTGTGGTGTCACCCGTGAACAGCAGGCGGTGGATGCCGTCCTTCAGCTCGGACTGCTTCAGGTTGTTGATGCCGAGCGGGGTGCCGCTGTAGCTGTCGGCGTAATAATCGCCGATTCCGTTCAGGTCCTTCGCCTTGAGGCAATGCGCCAGATCCCCCAGTTCGGTCTTGATCTGTTTGCCTTCATCGAAAAAGCGTCCGCCGGCGGAGTCAATGTACATCACCGAGCCGGCGGTTAACACTCCCAGCCCGACAACGGTAATTCCAGCCCATTTTGCAACTTTTGTGATATTCATTACGTTTCAGTTGAGGGTAAACCCCGGTTCGGCTAGTACCAATGGATCAAACAAGATAGAGAGTCCTATTCTACTTCTATCTGTGCGTTTTTTGCTCGGCCTGTTTCATCGGAACTTCGAATCGTCTTCATGAGCGATTTCTAGGACATAAGCTTCATTTCCATTAACGGGCCCAAAATCATCTTTATCTATTCAAAACGCACCACTCGCGAGTGAGTCCTTCGCCCGCCCTGGATGGTACTAACCGGCCTTACTTAATCAAAATGGAAGCTGGCGTGGAAGCCGGGATGGATGAGGTAATCGAGCGGAAGCGTTGCGATGGGGCCCTTCGCAAGCGAGTGGGCGTCGAAAAGCAGGATCTCGGCGCGGCCTTCCGCCGGGAGCAGGTGCTGCACAATCACAGCTCCTTCCTCCGAATTCCTGGGGTTCACCGCGTAGACCGGCTCTCCGCCCAGATAGTTGCCGGCAGGGGCCACCCATTGATCGCAGACGTCGCCCGCCTTCCATGAGCCGTGGACAACGCGATCGAAAAACTTCCGTCCAGGCTGCCCGAAGGCGCCCATGGCCAGCATCCAGAAATCGTCGGCCCGCGTGCCTGCCAGATTGGCGTCGATGGCCGGAAAATCCGGGCAGAGGTGGAAGGTCATCGCGGCG
>CAZPZE010000939.1:0-4728 GCA_964590625.1 uncultured Solibacteraceae bacterium | reverse complement strand
ACGTTCGCGGTGCCGGCGGGCAGCGCGCCGAAGACGATCTGCGAGCCGACAATTCCGTTGAGAACTTCGTTGATAGTGCCGTCACCGCCGGCCGCGAGAACGACATCAAAGCCGCGCTCGATGGCGGTGCGGCCCAGTTCGCCGGCCATGTTGGGGCCGGTGGTGGGCATCAGCTCAACTTCGCGTCCCGCGTGGCGAAAGGATTCGACGGCGGCGTCGAGACGGGCTCGTTTCGAGCCCATGAGCCCTCCCGCAAAGGGATTGAAGATGATAGCTATACGCTGTAGTGAGTGGGCGATATCAGTAGGACCAACGACTCCCACGATTATAGCGATATGTCAATTCGAGAACGCGCCGAAAAGCTCCGCGAAAAGATCCGCCATCACGAACATCTTTATTACGTTCTGGATGCGCCGGAGATCAGTGACGCCGAATATGACGCGCTGATGCGCGAGCTGCAGGAGATCGAAACCGCGCATCCGGAGGTCGTAACGCCCGATTCGCCGACGGTGCGTGTAGGCGGCAAGGCGCGCGAGGGGTTCCAGAAAGTGGCGCACAGCTCACCGATGCTGAGTCTGGATAATGCGCTGACGCCGGATGAGCTGCGGGCCTTCGATGAGCGTATTCGCGATCTGCTGGGCGGTGCGAAGTATCAGTATGTGGCGGAGCTCAAGATGGACGGGCTTTCCATGGCGGCGCGCTACCGCGAGGCTTGCTTCGAGCAGGCGATCACGCGCGGCGATGGCGCGGTGGGCGAGGATGTGACGGAGAATGCGCGGACGATTCGGTCGCTGCCGCTCCGCATCCAACGCAAGGCGCCGTTTGAGGCGCGCGGCGAGGTGGTGTTCAATCGCAAGTCATTCGAGAAGCTGAACGCGGAGCGGGAAAAGGACGGGCTGCCGCGATTCGCGAATCCGCGGAATGCGGCGGCGGGGTCGCTGCGGGTGCTGGAGCCGAAGATCACGGCATCGCGCCGGCTGGATTTCTACGCCTACTTTGCGTTCGACGAGAACGGGCAGTTTTTTTTCGACAGCCATTGGGAGTCGCTCGAGTTTCTGAACGATCAGGGATTCAAGGTTAACCCGAAGCGGAAGCTTTGTAAGGACCTCGATGAAGTTCTGCAGTTCTGCAATCAGTGGGAGGCGGAGCGCGAGAACCTGCCGTATGAAATCGATGGCGTGGTGGTGAAGGTCGACAGTCTCGCGCAGCAGCGGCAGCTCGGATTCACGGCGAAAGCGCCGCGGTGGGCCATTGCGTTCAAGTACGCGGCGCAGCAGAAGGAGACGCAGATCGAGGATATCGGGGTGCAGGTGGGGCGCACGGGCGCGCTGACGCCGGTGGCTTTCCTGAAGCCGGTTGGCGTGGGCGGCGTGACGGTATCGCGGGCGACGCTGCATAACGAAGACGAGATTGAACGGTTGGGCGTGCAGATCGGCGATACGGTGCTGATCGAGCGAAGCGGGGACGTGATTCCGAAGGTGGTGCGCGTGACGCACCACGGAGCGCATCGGAAGCCGTTCCGGATGCCGACGAAGTGTCCGGTGTGCGGCGGTCACATCGTGCGTGAGGAGGGCGAGGCGGCGAGCCGGTGCATCAACGCGAATTGTCCGGCGCGGCTCAAGGAATCGATTGGGCATTTCGCTTCACGCGGCGTGCTGAATATCGATGGGCTCGGCGATGTACTGATCGAGCAGCTTGTCGATAAGGGGCTGGTGAAGAGCGTCGCGGATTTGTATCAGTTGACCGAAGAGCAGCTTGCCGGGCTGGATCGGATGGGAAAGAAATCGGCCGCGAACGTAATCCGGAATATCGAAAGATCAAAGACACTGCCGATGCCGAGAGTGCTGGGGGCACTGGGGATCCGGATGGTCGGGGAGCGCACGGCGGAATTGCTGGCGGACCATTTTGGCGATCTGGACAAGATCGCTTCGGCGAGCGTGGAGGAGTTGCAGGAGGCGGAGGAAGTCGGTCCGAAGGTGGCGGAGAGCATTCGCGAGTTTTTTGAAGAAAAGCGGAACTGCGAGCTGGTGGATCGGCTGCGTGCAGCGGGGCTGCAGTTCAAACATGCGGTGAAGAAGCGCGCGGGAGGTCCGTTTACGGGGCTGACTTTCGTCATTACGGGCACGTTGCCGGACATGAGCCGCGAGGAAGCGAAGGAAAAAATTGAAGCCGCGGGCGGCAAGGTGGCGGCCGCCGTCAGCAAGAAGACGAACTTCCTGCTGGCCGGTGAAGAGGCGGGGTCGAAACTGAAGAAGGCGCAGGAACTCGGGATCGAGATCATCGATCAGAAGCAGTTGCTCAGCAAGCTGGAGGCGCAATGAAACGTATCGCTATCGTATTTGTGATGGCAGCCGGGCTGATGAACGCGCAGACGTGGGATTCGCTGGTCGATCACTTCTTCGATGAGGCGGTGTTTCCGTTCAGTCCAACGACGGCGGTGGAGGATGGCTTTCACCAGTACGATGGGCAGCTCGAAGACTTCGCAAAAGCCACAATGCAGAAGCAGGTGGCGGCGCTGCTGAAGTATCGCGGCCAGTTCACGGCGTTTCCGGCGGCGCAGCTCAACGCGGAGCAGCAGGCGGATCGCGATCTGGCGCTGAGCAATATCGAATCGACGCTGCTGGAGCTGAATACCATCCGGATGTGGGAGAAGAATCCGGATGACTACGCTTCGACGGCCAGCAGCGCGGCGTTCGCGATCATGAGCCGCTCGTTTGCGCCGGCGGATGCTCGGCTGCGTTCGCTGATCGCGCGCGAGAAGCAGATGCCGAAGCTGTTCGCGGAGGGCCGGGCGAACCTGAAGAATCCGCCAAAGATTTATACGGAAGTGGCGATTGAGCAGGTACCCGGGATTGTCAGCTTCTTTCAGGATGACGTGCCGGAAGCGTTCCGGAGCGTGAAGGACCCGGCGCTGCAGAGCGAATTCAAACAGACGAATGCCGCGGTGATTCAGGATCTCAACGCATGGCTCGCGTGGTTGAAATCAGATCTGCTGCCGCGCTCTAAGGGCGACTACGCGATCGGCGCGGAGAATTACCGGAAGAAGCTGCTCTATGACGAGATGGTGGATATTCCGCTCGACAGGCTGCTCGAAATCGCTTACGCCGATCTGCACAGGAATCAGCAGGCGTTTCGCGATACGGCCAAGAAGATCGATCCGAACAAAACGCCCCAGCAGATTCTGGAGCAAGCGGAGAAAGATCATCCCACTGCCGCCGGGCTGCTGCCTGCGTTCCGGAATACGCTGGCTGGGCTGCGGTCGTTTATCGTGCAGCACAAGATCGTGACGATTCCTTCGCCCGTGATGCCGATTGTGGAGGAGACGCCGCCATTTGCGCGGGCGCTCACATCGGCTTCGATGGATACGCCGGGGCCTTACGAGAAAGTGGCGAAAGAGGCGTTCTTCAACGTCACTCTGCCGGAGAAGAGCTGGACGGCGGCGCAAACGGAGGACTGGCTGCGGTCATTCAACCGCGGAACAATTGCCAGCACGGCGATCCATGAGGCGTTTCCGGGCCACTATCTGCAGTTTTTGTGGATGCCGTCGGCGCCGTCGAAAATCCGGAAGTTAATTGGCGCGAACACGAATGTGGAGGGATGGGCGCATTACTGCGAACAGATGATGATCGACGAAGGCTACGGCAACGGCGATCTGAAGCTGCGGCTTGGGCAGTTGCAGGACGCGCTGCTGCGCGATGCGCGGTTCATTGTGGGGATCGGGATTCACACCGGGAGGATGACGTACGATCAGGGCGTCGATTTCTTCGTCAAGGAAGGTTACCAGACGCATATCACGGGCGACCGCGAAACGAAGCGCGGGACTTCGGACCCGACATACCTGTATTACACGCTCGGCAAGCTGGAGATTCTGAAGCTGCGTGAAGATTACCGGAAGATGAAGGGGAACGCCTTCAGCCTCGAGGAATTTCACGACACGTTCCTGAAGCAGGGCATGCCGCCGATCAAGATCGTGCGGAAGACGATGCTGGGGAACGATTCGGCGGTTCTTTAACGGTACGCGGCGCTATTTCAGTTCGCCGGGAATATCCATCAGCCTGAGCGCGACGACAGTTGCGAGTTCGTCGGGCGGCATTCCGATACGCTCCGGCAGTTCCGCGGCTGCGTACTGATTGAGAATCGCGACCGCACCCTTCGGTGGCCGCGGCTCGTTGAGTACCTTCGAAGCCGCCTGCAGGATCTTCAGATCTTCCGCGTTCATCGCCACCGCTATTTTAGCGGTTTTCGGGAGAGTGCGATGAACCGCTGGGAGCGGAGCGCGAGTGGGGCGCCTTCGAAGTCGCCGAAAGTTGCGACCGGCTCAAGTCCGGCGCGCTGGAGCATGCGGCGGATTTCTCCCGCGGTGAATACCCACTGGTGGATGCTTTTCGTTTCGCTGCGGTCGCCCAGCGTGAATGTGTAGGTGATGTCCATGCGGCTTTCTTCCGCGTTATAGACATTGACGCTGTAGAAGTCGAGATCACCGATTTTCATCCGGCGCTCCGGCTGGAGCACCGGCAGCAGGGTCTCCGCCACGGCGCCGCATTCGAGCAGAAAACGTCCGCCCGGCTTCAGAGACCGCGCGACCGCTTTCAGGAATCGCTCGCAATTTTCCGCATCGAAGTAGCCGAAGCTGTTGCCGCAGCTGTAAGCGGCGTCGAATCGCGATTCCCACGGGAGTTCACGCATGTCGCCGAGGACCCACTCGCAGCCGGGCGCTTTCGCGCGGGC
>CAZPZE010000938.1:0-3632 GCA_964590625.1 uncultured Solibacteraceae bacterium | reverse complement strand
ATGAGCTGAAGACGGGCGACATCCGGCATGAGACGCGGATGGTGCTGAATAACGTGAAGCTCGTGCTGGAGGGGGCGGGGGCGACGCTGGCGGATGTGGTGCGGGTGGGCGTGTATCTCGGGAACGGGGCGGACTTCGCGGCGATGAATGAGGTTTATTCGGAGTTTTTCGGGAATGCGAAGCCGGCGCGGTCGACGATTGTGTGCGGGTTTGCGGCGGCGATCAAGGTGGAGATTGATTGCGTGGCGTATAAGCCGAAGGGGTGAGCTGAGTTCAGATCGGGTCGATGCGGCCGTCGCGGCGGAGGTGAAAGCGGAGGCCGCGCCATTCGACGGTGTCGCCCAGCATGCCGGCGCACCAGACGGCGAAGCCGAATAAATCGCGGAACGGGACGAGGAAGAGGCGGAGATAGTTGTTGTCTCCTGTTGCGGCCATGGCGGCGGCTGCGGCGGCGAGGCGGATGACTTCTCCTGCGAGGGCGACCTGCCAGTGTCCTGTCAGTGCCGCTACTACGCACCAGAAGCTCGCGAGAGTCACGAGATAGCCGAAATATCCTGCCGGGCGCGAAACTCTTATCGTGCGTGACCAGCGAACCTGGTGCTTCCAGACATCCGACCAGGAGCCTGCGCCGAGGTTGGTGACAACAACAGTATTGGCCATCGCAACGCGCTTGTTCAGAGCCGCAATGCGGGCGCCAAGCTGGTAATCGTCGGCGAGGTAATCGCGAATCGCGGCGAAACCTCCGATTTCGGCGAGGCTGGATTTGCGGAAGGCCATGGTAGCACCGAGCGCGAAGCCGCTCGATGAAAGCAGGCGTGCGACGAGTACGCTCGGGACGAATTCGGTGACGATGCCGAGGGCTTCCGCGCGGGTGGCCGCGGACTGGCCTTTTGCGCGATAGAGGGCGGTGACGAGGCCGACGTTCGGATCTTCGAGGAGTCCGATGACATCGGCGAGATAGCCGGGCGGCGCAACGATGTCGCCGTCGTTGACCAGCAGCACTTCATGCCGCGCTTCGTTGGCGAGGATTTCGAGAGAGCCCACCTTGCCGTTCGGCGCGTTGTTCCATGTGCGGATGATGCGAATCGTGAGCGCGGGGAATTCCTGCTGGAGGCGGCCGACTTCGGCGACCGCGGGATCGTTGGGGTCGGCAACGCCGAACAGGAGCTCGAACTCGGGATAGTCCTGCGTGGCGTGGGAGCGGATGGCGTCGTAGAAGCCAGGGTCGCGGCCACGGACGGGCTTCAGGATGGAGACGGGAGGGCGGTAGTTCAGGATTCGTCCGCGCCGGCGGAAGCGAATGGCGCCCGCGATGGCCAGCAGGTTGTAGGCAGCTCCGCACGCGACCAGCAGGATCGCGATCACTGCGAAATCAGCACCACGCCCAAGGCGATGAGGCCGGCGCCAGCCCAGCGGCGCCAGTCCACTTTCTCGCGCAGGAAGATGCGCGCCAGGATGGTTTCCGGAATCAGGGTGGCGGCTGAGACTGGCACCGCAAAACTCAAGGGCGCGATGGAAACCAGCCGGATAAACGTGAAGAACGAAACCGCCATGGCCGTGGTGGAGAGGATCACCCACTTATTGCGGGCAAGGGCCCACAATGCGCGGCGGATGGCGCCCGGATGGAACTCGCGGACTTCGCCGTGATTTTTCATGCCGCGCGCGCGGGCGACATCGCCCAGCGTGGTGGCGGTCACGAGCATCAGAACCAGCACCCACTTCATAGCGGAACGCGCTCCGTCGCTGCAGTGGCGGGCGATGTGAGGCCGACGAGCGTCACCCCGGCAGTAATCAACAGAATCCCGAGCCAATGGGCGGGCGTGACGGTTTCGCCAAGCACGAATTCGCCGGAGAGCGCCGTCAGGACGTAGCCGATGGCGGTTACCGGGATGACGTAGCTCAAATCGGCCCAGCTCAGAAGAGCCATGTGGGTGAGGGTCCAGACGAGGAGCAGCGCGACGCCAAGAGCGACCCAGGGATGAAAAAGGGTGCCGATGAGGGCGACAGGAGAATTGCCGATATCGCCCAGTTTCTGCATGCCGTGCGTGAGCGCAGAATTCCCGGCGACGTTCGACAGAACGACGATCACGGTAAACAGCCTCGTCTTCGTGCGAAGGCGGGCCTGATCGCTAGTCGCCGGCATGCGCAGAAACCGCGGTTTGACGCTGATCCCGCTGTTTCTCGATAAATTCGCGGCGGCGCTTACGGAGCGCCATGTATTCACGGCCTTCCTTCAGGAGCCGCTTGCGGTCGTGCGAATTGAACAGCACCTTGCGGACCATGCGCCAGATGACTTTCGGACGGAAATAATATTCGCTGTAGAAGCGCTCCACCCAATCCATGAGCTCGGCTTCGTTCAGGTTTTCGTAGACGACTTTGGGAAGCTGATTGCCGCGCTCGTCGACGATGTTGCCGATCGAAATGAGCCCGTTTTTCTGGGCGTAAGTGTGGAACTCAGTGCCGGGGTAAGGATGCGCGATCGAAACCTGGATGGTTTCGTTATCGAGCTTCTTGGCGAATTCGATGGTCTTGCGAATGCTGTCGTGCGTTTCGCCGGGCAGACCGACGATGAAATCGCCATGGATGACGAGGCCGAGCTTGCGGCAATTGGCGGTGAAGCGCTCCGCCATATCGATGGTGGCGCCCTTCTTGATGTTCTTGAGGATCTGCGGGTCTCCCGATTCGTAGCCGACGATGAGGAGGCGGCAGCCCGCTTCCTTCATGGCCTTCAGGGTGTCGTAATCGGTGGTAACGCGCGAGGTGCAGGACCAGGTGAAGTTCAGGGGCTTCAGCTTCGTGCAGAGTTCGAGGGTGCGTTCCTTGCGGTAGTTGAACGTGTCGTCGTCGAAGAAAATTTCCTTGATGTGGGGGAATTCCTTCAGGACGTAAGCGACTTCCGCCGCGACGTCATCGGACGAGCGCAGACGCCAGCGGTGACCGGAGTGGGTCTGCGGCCAGAGGCAGAAGGTGCACATCGCAGGGCAGCCGCGCGAGGTGTAGAAGGAGAGATACGGGTTCAGGAGGAACGGAACGTTGTAGCGCGTGGTGTCGAGATCGCGCTTGTAGACCTTCGTGACCCAGGGGAGCGCGTCGAGCTCTTCGATGGCGGGCGCTTCGGGGTTGTTGACGATCTGTCCGTCTTTGCGGAAGCTCGCGCCGGGGATTTCTTCGAGCGGTTTGCCGGCGGCGTAATCGCGAATCTGGTAGTCGAATTCGCGGCGGATGATGAAGTCGATGGCGGTGCTGGCGAGGAGGGCCTTTTCGGGCTCAACTGTGACCGGGGGGCCGACGAAGCAGACCTTCATGTTCGGATTCTGCTTCTTCATCATTTCGGAGATTTTGACGTCAACGTCAAAGCCCGGGGTGGAGGTGAAGAGGACGAGGAGGTCGAAATCGGACGCCATGGCGACCGTTTGCTCGATGGTGATGCCGTGCGGGGGCGCGTCGACGACCTTGCTGCCCGGGATCATGCCGGCGGGATAGCAAAGCCAGACGGGGTACCAGTAGGACTCGATTTCCCGCGACGCCGGCCAGCGGGAACTCGCGCCGCCGTCGAAGCCCTCAAACGAGGGGGGATTCAGGAAAAGGGTGCGCATCTTGAATTTACTATTGTAATTCAGAGCTGGCGGCCG
>CAZPZE010000937.1:0-6401 GCA_964590625.1 uncultured Solibacteraceae bacterium | reverse complement strand
TCTCGTGGAAAAAGAGACCAACAGCGCGCGAACTGCACCGCCCGCTAAGGTTCCGAAGGGCGGCTCGGCAGCCGTCCGCACGATGTCCCTCGATAAAGCGAAGGTCCTCATCCGCAAAACTACGAAGCAGCATGCGGATCTATTCCGCCGCCTCGCGAAATAATCCCGGGCGAGGAGCCGGAGTTTCTCACAGGCGAGATCATTGACGCAATCCACGAAGGACAGATCGAAGCGTTTGGTGGAATTTCCGGCATCCGCGATGAGAACGCGCTGGAATCCGCGATTGCTGCCGCGCTGAATGTCTATCATTCGGCGACGGTGATCTTTACGATATTGCTGCCGCCTATGCGTTCCACCTGGTTCAGAGTGAGGCCTGGCTTGACGGCAATAAGCGGACCGGCGTTCAGGCCGCACTGGTCTTCCTTGAGGCTTCCGGGATTGAAACAGAAGACCTGTCCACTGAAGCGACCCACGCGATGATGATCAGGATCGCGTCGCATGAAGCGAATCGCGACGATCTCGCGGCGTTCCTGCGATTTCAACTGCCGCGCAAGCGGAATCATTCGTAATCGCTACGGCAGGATCCGCAGCGGGTCGGGTGGCGGTTCCGGCGGCGCGGTTATGCTGGCCCAGGCGCGGCCGACGCGAATGGAGCCGCGGAACAGCACGCCGATTGGAATCACGCCCGCGAGTTTGTGATCGGCGATCGCGGCGAGCCCCATTGAGGCGACGCAACCGCACGCGGAGCAATCCGGCTCGCCGCCGTACTGGCAGGGAGTGACTTTCGTTTTCAGATCGGCTGACAGCACTTTCGTCGTCAGCGCGAAGACGCACTCGCTGGGACCGGAAGGCGGCGTTGCAAACTGGCGGACCAGTCCCTCCGGCATATCGAGCTTCGGAAATTCTTTCCGCAGAACGAGCATATCGGCGATAGCCTGTGCACGATCCGCAGGCGTGAGCATCTCGGGCAGATTGTCGCCGCGCTGCGGGGTGAACAAACTGAGCCAGATTTTGCGAATTTCCTGCCGCGGTGTCCAGAAGGACAGGAATTCCCGCAGGTAGCCGGGACGGCGCATCATCGGGCCGGTGACCGTCGAATGGATGGTCACATTGTGGCCGGCGATGTTTTTCAGGATGCGCTCATAGGTTGCGGGCTTGCGGCGGGCGTCGTGATCGGGCTGCAGGCCGTCGATCGAAACCACGGCGGACATGTGGTCGAGTCCCTTCCACACTTCCGGCAGCGGACGGAACGCGCTCGTCACCACCTGCAGATGCACGCCGCGCGCGAGCAGCAGGGGCGTGAGCGCTTCGATCTCGCGATAACGGACGAGGGGGTCGCCGCCGACGAGGGAGAGATGGAGGGGCTGGTAGCGGTCCACCACGTCGAGGACGCCATCGATCAGCTCCTGACCTTTGTAGTCGCTCAGCGTGCGGAGTGTGGCTCCGCCGCCCAGGTGACTCTCATCGTATGCATAGCAGCCGGGGCAACGCAACGGACATTCCTTCGTAACCTCAATGGATAGAGAAGGTGCGGAACCGCGCAGAATACGGCCCCACGCGCGCACCACTTCGGATGCTTTCATGATGATCTGGACAGTTCGACTGCAATTACAGGGCCGAAGGGTACAGGAAATCTCAGTAGTGGGCCGGTTATTGTCCCCGAAACCCCACTCCCGTACACTGCGTCTGGGTTACACTGAGAGCAGTCGATAATTAGAGGAATGCCCGGCATGAACCCGAAAGTTCTCTTCCCAGCCGCGGGACTTGCCCTGCTGCTTGCAATTACCCATTCGTCCGCTCAGACGCCTTCCCCCGCTCAGACCACTTCGAAGGATACGAAGGGCAAAAAATCCAAAGGCAAGGATGCGCCGCGCGAGACCATAGCCAAGCCGCTCACCGCCAAGGAACAGAAGAAGAAGGAAGAAGCCCTCAAGAAAGAGCTCCTCACGCCGTACAAGAACTGGATGGACAACGACGTTGTCTACATCATTTCGGACGAGGAAAAGAAGGCATTCAAGCAGCTGAATACGGACGAAGAGCGCGAGCAGTTCGTGGAACAGTTCTGGCTGCGCCGCGATCCCACGCCGGACACCGTCGAAAACGAATTCAAGGAAGAGCATTACCGCCGCATCGCCTACGCCAACGAGCACTTCGCCTCGGGCATCCCGGGCTGGCGCACGGACCGCGGCCGCATCTACATCCAGTACGGCCCGCCGGATGAAATCGAATCGCATCCCTCGGGCGGTACTTATATTCGTCCGATGTCGGAAGGCGGAGGCGAAACCCAGACCTATCCGTTCGAACAGTGGCGGTATCGCTATATTGACGCCATCGGCCAGAACGTGATCATCGAATTCGTGGATCCCTGCATGTGCGGGGAATATCACATGACGATGGACCCCTCGGAAAAGGACGCGCTGCTTCATGTGCCGGGCGCCGGTCTCACGCTCTACGAAGAGCAGGGCCTTGCGAGCAAGGATGACCGCTTCAGCCGCAGCGACGGTACGCACCTTGGCGTGCCGGATGAATACCTCAACCAGAGCATGAATGAATTCAACCGCCTGGAGCAGTTCTTCAAACTGCAGCAGCCGCCGGATGTCAAGTTCAAGGATCTGGAATCTGAAATTACATCACGCGTCACGTACAATCGCCTGCCCATGCAGGTGCGGTGGGATTACATCCGCGTGACCGAGAATTCCGTACTCACGAATATCACGGTTCAGTTCGAGAACCGCGATCTGCAGTTCACCCAAAAAGATGGCGTAAATCACGCGATGGTGGAACTGGTGGGAACGGTCACCTCCATGACCCGCCGTCCGGTCACCAAATTCGACTTCCCGCTCGAGGTCAATGCGCCGCTCGACATGATGGAAGAGACGCGGAACTTCAAACAGATCTATCAGAACTCAGTCGCGCTGCCGCCGAACCGGTATCACCTGACGATCATCGCGAAGGACGTGACATCCGGGAACGTGGCAGACTACCAGGTTCCGCTGGATGTGCCGCACTTCTCTGAAGACAAGCTGGCTTCGAGCAGCCTGATTCTGGCCGACCAGATCACCCCGCTGCCGACCCGTGACATCGGCGGCACGATGTTTGCGATCGGGGACACGAAAGTCCGGCCGCGCGTGGGCGATACGTTCAACCTGAAGACCGACCAGAAACTGGGTCTTTACATCCAGTTCTACAATTTCGCGCCTGAAGAGAAAACGAACAAGCCGGATGGCAACATTGAGTACACCATCAGCAAGTTTGGTTCGACTCAGAGCATTTTCGACGTGACGGAAGACGTTCAGTCGATCCCGTATGCGTCCGCCAACCAGGTAACGGTGGAAAAACTGCTGCCGTTGAAGACTCTGGGACCGGGCGTCTACATGCTGCGAGTGAAGGCGACCGACAAACGGGCCAACCAGACGGTACAGCAGGAACAGAAATTTATTGTAAACTGAGTTAAACTGGATGGGCTGCACCCCGATGGTGTGGCGAGCTGTGGGAGCAGGGCGACCGAACAAGCGAGGGCAAGCCGTGGCAAATGCGCGCAAACAAGGGTCGAAGCCGCGCGGTTATATCCGCTCCGCAGCGCTCCTTTCCCTGACGGTTTTTCTGATCGGATCCGCGCAGGCGGCCACCGCGGTACGGTTCTCCGGCGCACTCAGCGGCCTCGTGACCGATGGCAGCGGCAGACCGAAATCGGGCGCCGCCGTTTCCCTGTTCAATCAGCAGGAAGTTCTTCTGCAGCGGGCCTATACGGATCTGGCCGGCAATTTCTCATTCAGCGAACTGCTTCCGGATTCTTACGTCGTCCAGGTGACGCTCGCCAGCTTCGTGCCGACCACGCGTAATAAGGTGGTGGTGAAGCCGGGCATGCGCAGCCTGCTCGAAGTCAGCCTCTCCAAAGTCTTCAGCTCAATTCAGGTGGTTTCGAGCATCCCGGCTCCCGGCGGCCTGATGAGCGACGACTGGAAGTGGACGCTGCGGGCGGATTCGTCGATGCGTCCGGTGCTGCGCGTTCTGCCCCAGACGGCGTCGGGCAAAGGAACTTCCGCCAGCACCCGCACCGCGGTTTTCCACGATTCGAAGGGTGTGGTGAAGATTTCGGCCACCGACAGCGCGCTCGCGAGCGCCGGCGCGGACGAGGCCGATCTGGGCACGCAATTCGCGTTCGCAACTTCGCTTTATTCGAACAGCCAGGTACGGGTGGCCGGCAATGTGGGGTACGCCTCGGCCTCGGGGATTCCCGGCGCCGCCATTCGCACGACGTTCACGCATCAGGTAGCGGGCGATTCGCCCTCGGTTTCAGTCACCATGCGTCAGATGAACGTCGCCACCCGCGTCGGCCAGAGCATGCTGGGCAGCGCGACGGGCGATGGATCGCTGCCGACACTGCGAACTCTTTCGGTCAGCATGAGCGATCGCGCTCAATTGAGCGATTTGGCGACACTCGACTACGGGTCGCAGCTTGACACCATTACATTCCTCAATCATCTGCAGTATTTCAGCCCGTGGGCCCGGCTCAACTACGAACTGCCGCACGGTCATCTGGAAATGGTCTACACGTCAGGCAACGCGCAGACGCAGCTCAATGCGAATGATCCGGCGGATAACCTTCGCAATGAGATGGCGGCTGTCTCCATGCTGCCGCGCCTGAGCCAGATGAACAACCACGTGGAAGTGCAGCGCGGCGAGGATTACGAGATCAGCTACGTGGGCAACGCGGGTCCGGTGGAATTCCGGCTCTCCGGCTATCACCAGAACGTCACGAATGCGACGCTGATGATTGCCGATCCGGAGGCCACGCTGTTCGTCGGCGATTTGATGCCTTCGATGTTCAATTCCAGCGCCTGGTTTGACGCGGGCAACATCGAAAGCTCGGGCTACACGATTTCCGCCAGCCGGAATATGGGCGAGCACAACCAGCTGACGGTCACCTATGGAACCCTGGGGGTGATCACTCCCGATCGACGGGCGGACCGTATTTCGGATGCGGCCAGTCTGCGTGAGGCAATGAGCCCGGAAAACCGGCAGTCGGTGACGTTCCGGGCATCGGGTGTTGCGCCGCGCACGGGCACGAGCTACGTCGCGAGCTATCAGATGGCAGACCTTGGTTCCGCGGTGCCGATGGCGTCATTTTCGACGCTGCCGGATCGCACCGAACCCGGCCTGAATATCGCGATTCGGCAGCCGATTGCATTCCTTTCGGGCGTGGGCCGCGTGGAAGCGACAGCGGAGTTCCGCAACATCCTGGCGCAGGGTTATCTGCCGCTTTCGATGGTGGGTGGACGCCAGTTGCTGGTGGTGAACACGCCGCGCGTGTTCCGCGGCGGACTCGCTTTCATCTTCTGAGTGGAGGCCGGCCGGCGGGCCGGCTGCGGAGCAGGGGCTCCGCCATCCACGACTAGTTGATTTCGTCGCGCGACCAGGGGTTCAGCGGGTCGCGGTTCCAGGCCAGTTCGAGGCTCAGGGTCAGTGGCTTCCTGTTCCGGACGACGGTGAACGAGATGACCTTACTGCCTGCCTGACGAACGATGCCGACGATCTCGCGAGCGGTGGTGACCGGGAGACCATTCACTTTCGTGATCACGTCACCGGCCTTCAGACCGGCTTTTTCGGCGGGAGATCCCGGATCCACCGATTCGACAAGCATGCCCTGGTGAACGCCGAAGAAAGCGGCAAGCTGCGGCAACATCTCGGTCACGTCGAATCCGAGCCGGGGCGCTGAGACAGCAGCAGCCGCCGCAATGGCGGCCTGCATTTGCTCAGGGGTGAGTCGCTCGGGGATGCCGAGAGGCATCATGTTGATCGGAAGGTTGGGAGGACGCGTGCTCAGTGTCGCGGTGAGATTCTGCTTCGTGGTTCCCCGCAGGATGGTCAGGTTCACTTTCGTGCCTGGGCTCCTGCTGACGATCAGTTCGGTGAATTCAGTGTCGCTGTTGACGTTCCTGCCGTTCAGTTCGAGGATGACGTCGTTCTGATGAATGCCGGCTTTCTCACCGGCCTCACCCGGCACCACTACCGTGACGAGAACACCGCCCGTATCCTTCAGGTTCAGTGCCTTCGCCATCTCCGAAGGCAGGTCACGAACGCTGGCGACAGCGACTCCGAGATATCCGAAAGTGCCCTGGCTCTGCAGGTTCGCTGAACGCGCGCGCGATTTTGGCGTCTGGGCGTAGCCCACAATGCCCAATGCCGCCACTACAATGCACACGACTCCTGCTTTCTTCCAGAACATCTCCATCACTCTTAACAAATTCACAATATAATCGACGCCGGGCCACTCAATACGTCCCGACGGACGCCCGGAACTGCTCCAGCATATGGGCAATCTGCGCACGGACGTATTCGTTGTCCTCGGTCTGCACCACATTCTGGAGAACACCGATCAGTGAACCGTCCGAATGCGC
>CAZPZE010000936.1:0-5553 GCA_964590625.1 uncultured Solibacteraceae bacterium | reverse complement strand
CGCAGGTGATCGTGAAAGGAAACCTGGTTGGGGTGGTTGCGCCGACAGAATGGGAAGCGATTCAGGCGTCTCGCCAGGTGGCTCCGCTCACGAAATGGTCGGACTGGAAGGGACTGCCGGGCGCCGCAAATCTCTACCGTTATTTCCGCCAGGATGGCGACTGGACCTCCGCGCGGGTGAGCAGAAGTCCGAAGAGCAAGGGCGATGCGCCGGGCGTATCGGGGTCGGCGCCGAAGAAGCACATCGCGACCTACGAAATGCCGTACATGAAGCACGCGCCGATCGGTCCGACGATGGCGGTGGCAGATTACCGTCCGGACGGTACGGTCACGATCCACACGCACAATCAGAATCCTCAGGCGCTGCGCGGGCAGATCGCGCTGATGCTGGGCACCTCGGAAGACAAGGTGATTGTCCGGCAATATTCCGGCGCGGGACATTATGGACGTTCCAATGGCGGCAATGCGGGCGCGGAAGACGAGGCGGCGCTTCTTTCGAAGGAGATCGGGAAGCCTGTACGGGTGCAGTGGATGAGGGCGGAGGATTTCCAGTGGTCGACACAGTCCTCGGCGGCCTATTCGGATGTGAAGATCGGCATCGACGGGAGCGGGAAGATTTCCGCGTACGAAGTGGATCATTATATGCCGGCGATGCAGGACGACCGTCCGATCGGCGCGGTGTTGGCCGGACTTCCCACCATGCCCGCGCCGAGCGATAAAGGCTCGCGGCTTAACTCCACCGTGAATGGGAATTCGGACGCCTGGGTTTATGACGGCATACTGAATCTTCAGGAACTGGCGCACGGCACCTGGCAGGTCGGGCAGCGTGAATCGCCGCTTGCGGTGGGGCTGCGCGATCACAGCATGCGGACGCCGGGGCAATATCAGCAGAATTTTCCGCGTGAAGTCGCGCTCAGCGAAGCGGCCGCGCTGGCGGGCGCCGATGCCATCCAGTTCCGGCTGGATCATGCGACCGAACCTCGGGTGAAAAACGTTCTGCAGCGCCTGCGGGAAGAATCGGGATGGGAAACGCGGCCTTCGCCGAGTCCGAAAGCGGCATCAACAGGCACGGCGCCGGTGCGCGGCCGCGGCGTTTCGCTGATGCTGCGCAGCGGCAGTTACTGGGGCTGCGCGTGCGAGATCGCGGTGACGCCGGCGACCGGCGCGATTGTGGTGGAGAAGATCACGATGGTGGTGGATCCCGGAATTGTGGTGAACCCACTGCAACTCAAGCGGCAGGTGGAAGGCGGATCCATGATGGGAATCAGCCAGGCGCTCTATGAAGAAGTGGCGTTCGATCAGAGCAGCATCACCACGCAGGACTGGCTCACCTATCCGATTCTGAAGATGGCGGAAATTCCGGAGATCAAGGTGGTGCTCATCCACAATCCGGAAGTGGGAACCTATGGGCAGGGTTCGGAGGCGGCGAATGCGCTGGCTTCGCCTGCTATTGCCGCGGCATTCTTCGACGCCACCGGCAAACCGGCGCGGAAGCTTCCGCTCAAGGCGGCGTACGTCAAGGAACTCCTGAAGGCGTAGAGGCTACGCAGCCGCCGGCGGAGACTGCAGAGACCGGACGTTTCTTCGGGGCGGCTGGCCAAAAAGGCGGCTGTACTCCCGGCTGAACTGGCTTGTACTCTCGTAGCCGACGGCAAAGGCAGCCTGCGCGGCGTCCAGACCTTCTACCAGCATCAGAACCTGCGCATGCTGCAGCCGAAGCTGCTTCTGATACTGGAGCGGGCTCATGGCAGTGAGCACGCGGAAATGATGGTGGAATGTGGACACCCCCATGCCGGCAACTTTTGCCAGTTGCGCAATCGGCAGCGCCTTCGTGTAGTTTGCCTGCATCCACGCGACGGCGGCCGCGGCTCGATGGCTCTTATCCCCGCGCGTCGCAATCGCGCGCAGCCGCGCGCCCTCAGGCTCCTGCAGCAGGCGGTAGATGATTTCCCGCTCAATCAGTCCGGCCAGGAACGGTATGTGTTCCGGCTGATCGAGCAGCGCGAGGAGCCGCAGGCAGGCATCTATCAGTTCCGACGTATTCGCGCCCGTGATCATCGCCGGGCCCGCGGCAGATGGGTTGAGTGATTCCGGTTCGGAACTGCCCAGGACGTCACGAACCGTTTCCATCCGCAGGCGAAGCATCATGGCGAGACATGGCGATTCGTCGCTGGCTTCAATGACGCGGCTGACGATCGGCAGGTCGAGCGAAGTCAGAAGGAAGCGTGTCCGGTCATATACAAAAGACTGGCGTCCGAGGTCGACCTGTTTGGCTCCCTGCGCGACCACGATCAGGCTGGGCTCGTAAGTGATGGTGCAGGGGGCGGTTGGAGCCGCGCGCCGGTGAAGAGAAAGGCGCGGAATGGCGGTCGCGCATCTCTCCTCCAGGCGCACGTGGCGGGCAATGCGGCTCGCCAGTTCCCGCATCAACTCCTGATGCCCCGCCACTGCCATGGGCTCGATTCCTCGTTTGCGCACAGTCTCTTCCTCCATGACAGCATAGCGCCGACCCGGCAAACGGCGGCGCGGAATGAACGTGCAATGATTCGACAGGATTGGGCAATCTGACATCCCCTGTTCGGTCCTAACCTGTAGGTATGCAAAGACGAAAACTGGGGAAAAGTGGCCTGGAAGTGTCCGGCGTTGGGCTCGGCTGCATGGGGATGAGCTTTGGGTACGGTCCGGCGAAAGATAAGCAGGAGATGATTGCGGTCATCCGCGGGGCGTTTGAGCGCGGGGTGACGTTTTTCGATACGGCTGAGGTTTACGGGCCGTTCGTGAATGAAGAATTGGTGGGCGAGGCGGTGGCGCCGTTTCGCGATCAGGTGGTGATCGCGACCAAGTTCGGATTCAATATCGATCCCGAGAGCGGCCAGATGAAGGGACTCACCAGCCGTCCGGAGCATATCCGGCAGGCTGTGGAGGGATCGCTGAAGCGGCTGAAGACGGGCACGATCGATCTGCTCTATCAGCATCGCGTGGATCCTGAAGTGCCGATTGAGGACGTTGGCGGCACCGTGAAGACGCTGATCGGCGAGGGCAAGGTGAAGCACTTCGGACTTTCGGAAGCTGGCGTGGACGTTATTCGTCGCGCGCATGCGGTGCAGCCGGTGACGGCGCTGCAGAGCGAGTATTCGCGGTGGTGGAGAGAGCCGGAGGCGGAGATTATTCCCGTGCTTGAAGAACTCGGAATCGGGTTCGTTCCGTTCGGACCGCTGGGGAAGGGATTCCTGACCGGCAAAATCGACGAAAACACGGAGTTCGACAAGAACGATTTCCGCAACACCGTGCCGCGCTTCGCGCCGGAAGCCCGCAAGGCCAATCGTGCGCTGGTAGATCTGCTCGCCGCGATCGCGCAGCGCAAGCAGGCAACCACGGCGCAGATCGCGCTTGCGTGGGTGCTGGCGCAGAAGCCGTGGATTGCGCCGATTCCGGGGACGACAAAGCTCGCGAGGGTGGAGGAGAACCTGGGGTCGCTTTCGGTGGAGCTTACGGAAGCGGACCTGCGCGAAATTCGGGAGGCGGCTTCGCATATTCAGGTGCAGGGGCATCGGTACTCCGAGACGCATCAGCGCCTGGTCAACCGGTAGTCGCACGGAGCACAAAAGGGCGCGGGGCGGATGTCATAATGAAGAACTCCACTCGATGCCCATTCGCAGCATGACGGGCTATGCCCGCGTTTCCCGCTCATTGCCGTCGGGTGAACTGACTCTCACGATCAAAACCGTGAATCATCGCGGGCTCGATCTGCATTTCCACATGCCGATGGATTTCGACGCCATCGAGCCTGCGCTGCGTGCGGCAATCCGCAAACGCGTGGTGCGCGGGCACGCGCAGGTGATGGTTTCGTGGAAGCGAACGGCGCCATCGGCGGCGGAATCCGGATTCGTGGTCAATGAAGGGATGCTGCAGGGCTGGCTCGATGCGTTCAGCGAATCGGCGGGGCGGCTGGGGCTCGAAGGGCAGCAGCCGGATCTGAACCAGGCGCTGCGGCTGCCGGGGATGGTGGAGACGCGCACGGGATCCGCCGAGCCCGATGCATTGCTCGAAGCCGAAACGCTCGCGGCGGCCGCCGAGGCGCTCGAGGAACTCGACCGTTTTCGGCTGCGCGAAGGCGCCGCGATCGATGCCGAACTGCGGACGCGCATTGCGTCGATTCATGACCTGGTGACGCGCATGGAAGAAATCCGCTCGCGCGCGCTGCCGTATTTCCAGAAGCGGTTGCAGGAACGGCTGAGTGAGATGCTGGCGGGGGCGCACATCGAGCCGGCGCGGCTGGCGCAGGAGGCCGCGATTCTCGCCGAGCGCAGCGACATCAGCGAGGAACTGGTTCGCCTGAAGACGCACGCCGATCAGACCGGCGCGCTGATTTCCGCCGAGGGCGAGACGGGCAAGAAGCTCGATTTCCTGCTGCAGGAAATGAACCGCGAGGCGAATACCATCCTTTCAAAGACCGGCGGGCTGGGGGACCAGGGGCTGTTGCTCACCGACCTGGGGCTGGCGGCGAAGGCTGAAATCGACCGCATCCGCGAGCAGTCGCTCAATATCGAATGACCACCGTTTTCATCATTTCCGCGCCTTCGGGCTCGGGAAAATCCACCCTGGTGAACCGCCTGATGGCTGAGGTGGAGGGGCTGGCGTTTTCCGTTTCCTGCACAACGCGGGCGCCGCGCGGCAAGGAGATCCCCGGCCAAGCCTATGATTTCATTACCCGTTGCGAGTTCGAGCGGATGATCGCGGCTGATGAATTCCTGGAGCATGCCGACGTTTTCGGGAACTATTACGGGACGCCGCGGCGGGCGCTGAAGGCGGCGGAGGCGGCGGGGAAAGACCTGGTTCTCGACATTGACGTACAGGGTGCGCAACAATTAAGAGAGCGGATTCCAGACGCCGTATCGATCTTTATCCTGGCGCCTTCGCGGCAGATCCTGGAGCAGCGGCTCCGGGCGCGCAGCCAGGATTCCGATGAGGTGATCCGGCGGCGGCTGGATAATGCCGCCCGTGAGATTGGGGATTACAAGAAATACGACTACGTGCTGGTGAATGAAAACCTGGAAACGGCGCTCGAATCGCTGAAGGCGATCGTGCGCGCCGAACGCGTGAGAAGAATCCGCGTGCAGGATAAGATCCGGCCCATATTAGCCACGTACGGACAGGAATAAAGGATTTTCAACATGAGCGACACACCCGTCAGAAATAACGCCCACTGCACGCTTCCGGACGACATCGACCAGAGCACATACCGGTTCATCATCGTGGCCGCGAAGCGCGCGCGCCAGTTGCAGGGCGGGCAGCGCCCGGTGCTGCCGACGTCTTCGCGCAAATCGACCGTGATCGCGATGGAAGAGGCGCGGCGCGGTCTGGTGAAGTACGACCTGCCGGTCAACGACGATCTGACCGCGGAACCGATCGAAGAGTCCGCCATCTAATACCGCTGTATGCGGATTATTCTCGGGGTCTCGGGCGGCATCGCGGCGTATAAGGCCGCCGATCTCGCCCGCCTGCTGATTCGCGACGGCCACGAAGTGCAGGCCGTGCTGACGCGTTCCGCGGA
>CAZPZE010000935.1:0-6175 GCA_964590625.1 uncultured Solibacteraceae bacterium | reverse complement strand
TAAAGATGAACGATATTCCCGTGGCGGTCGCCAAGGATCTGCACTTCCACGTGCTTTGCGCGGCGGATATAGCGTTCGAGAAAAACCGCGCCATTGCCGAAGGCGGCTGCGGCTTCGCGCGTGGCTTCTTCGAGCTTGCCGGCGAACTGGTCCTGCGATTCGACGACGCGCATGCCGCGTCCGCCGCCGCCAAAGGATGCCTTGATGATGAGCGGGAATCCGACTTTGGCGACGTCCTGCGGATTATCCGTGCCGGGAACGGTGCGAACGCCGGCGCGATCGGCGAGTTTGCGCGCGGCGGTTTTATCACCGAGTAACTCGAGTAACTCAGCGCTCGGCCCGACAAACGTGATGCCCGCCTTTTCGCACGCGCGCGGCAGCGCCGGATTCTCGGAAAGAAATCCGTAGCCGGGGTGGATCATATCCACGCCCTTGTCTTTCGCCAGCGCGACGATGCCTTCCACGTCCAGATACGCCTGGACGGGGCCGAGCCCTTCGCCAATCAGATAAGCTTCGTCAGCTTTGAATCGATGGAGCCCGAGGCGGTCTTCCTTCGAATAGACGGCCACGGTTCGCAGCCCCAGCTCCGTGGCGGCGCGCATGATGCGGATCGCGATTTCGCCCCGGTTAAGAGCTAATAGTTTCTTCATCCCTTTAAAAGATTTTGGCATGAGGACCCGGCGGAAAATGGTGGAACCAATCCGTTTCGGGCCTCGCGTTTCCCCCTGGTTAGAGGATTGCACATCGATTGTGAAATGCCCGCCGGCCTCGAAACGCAAACACTGGGCCAGCAGGTGGCAGTGCTCTTCCTATTGGCGGTACCCATCGCCTGCATTTCCTGGACGATCACGCACGAAGAGATCTTTCGGGAGCCTCGCGAGTACTGTGTCGACCAAAGCCGCCGTTGCCGGCATCTTTTACAGCGGAAGTTTTTCTATGCTCTGACGTGCGAATTCTGCCTGAGCCATTACGTGACGGCCGCGTGGATCTGGATAACCGGGTATTGGCTATTGTTCGATTCGTGGCGCGGGTATCTGATCGCCTGGTTTTCGCTGGTGTGGATTGCCAATATCTATATGGCGATTTTCGGGCGTCTGCGGCTGGAGATCCAGAGCCAGCGTCTCGATATCGAGGAAGAAAAGCGCCATCTCGGTAAGGAATAAAAGCGCCCGCCCACGCTCTCGGGTGGCGTGGTGCGGGCGCTTTGAATCGTTTTTCCTTACCTGCTCAACGGGGTTTTTACAGAGGTGTACACGCGGCGTGCCCGCATTCGCATGTGAGTTCCGTCATGTCACCGGCGTCTTTGCAGAACTGGCTGCAATAGTCGTCGCCGTCACGAACCTGGCACTTACAGGCAGGATGCTTGCATTTTTTCGTTTGTGTCGCCATATGCACACCTCGCCGGAAACAGGAGCATGTTCGTGGCCATGTGCGGAAGCTTTCGTTTGGCGATAATTGGGGAGTTATGAGATTGGCCTCCGCGCTGGCGTTGGTGTTGATTGCGATTGCCTTCGGTGCGTCTCCGGATGACGAGTGGCCAGCGTATGGGCGCGATTCCGGTGGGCAGCGGTTCTCGCCGCTGACGGAGATCAATCGTCAGAATGTCGGTTCGCTGCGGATTGCGTGGACTTATCGAACGGGCGATGGCTATCAGCCGAAGAACGGGCGCGCGACGGCGTTCGAGGCGACGCCGCTTTACATCGATGGAACACTTTATCTTTCGACGCCGCTCGGTCATGTGATCGCGCTTGATCCGGTGACGGGGAAAGCACGCTGGACATACGACGCCAAAGTGCCGCGCGATGAGGGATACGGCGATTTTGCGAATCGGGGCGTGTCGACGTGGAAGCCCGCCAACGGGCCGCGGCGGATTGTTGCGGTAACGGTCGATGCGCGGCTGCTCGAACTGGATGCGGCGAGCGGCAAGCCGATCGATGCTTTCGGCGATAACGGCGTAGTCACGCTGCGGAATGGTCTGCGAATCCCGGCGCGGCATTTCTCGGATTACGAGGAAACATCCCCGCCTGCTGTTGTGGGCGACACGATCGTGGTGGGATCGGGCGTGGCCGATAACGGATCGGTCGATCAGCCGAGCGGCGAAGTGCGCGGCTACGATGCGCTCACGGGGAAGCTGAAATGGACGTGGCATCCGATTTCCAGCGATCCGAAGGCGCCGGGGGCGGCGAATACATGGTCGGTGATTGCGGCTGATCCCGAGCGCGGTCTGGTTTTCCTGCCGGTGACGAGCCCGAGTCCCGATTACTATGGCGGCGAAAGACCCGGGGATGACCTGTTTGGCAATTCGCTCGTTGCGCTGAATGCGTCCACTGGCGAGCGTGTTTGGTACTTCCAGACCGTGCACCATGACCTTTGGGACTACGACATTGCGTCGCCGCCGATCCTGTTCGACGTGCACCGGAATGGCGCCACGATTCCGGCGGTTGCTGTGGGATCGAAGAGCGGGAACTTTTTTGTGCTGGATCGGAGGAACGGACAGCCGATATTCGGCGTGAAGGAGCGTCAGGTTCCGCAGAGCGATGTCGCGGGAGAGAAGTCGTCGGCCACGCAGCCGTTTCCGGTAGCGCCGAAACCGCTGGCGCCGCAGGGCCCAGGCGTTCCGTGGGGTGACAACGAAGCGGACCGCGCGTTCTGCACCGCCGAAATGTCGAAGCTGCGGAACGAAGGCGTGTTCACTCCGCCGAGCGTGCAGGGTTCATACATCGTTCCTGGAAACGTTGGCGGGATGGCGTGGGGTGGGGCGGCGTACGATCCGGGGCGCCGGCTGCTGTTCATTCCGACGAATAATATTGGCGCCGAGGTGCGGCTCATCCCGCGCGCGAATTTCGACCGGGAGCGCGAGACGGAGGGACGTAAATTCAATGGCGATTGGGAATTTGCGGAGCAGCGCGGCACGCCCTATGGGATGGCTCGCCGTTTGCTGCTTTCGCCTGGCGGATATCCCTGCGTCGCGCCGCCGTGGGGTGTTTTGAACGCTGTCGATGCCGATACCGGCGAACTGAAGTGGATGACGCCGACGGGAGTTTTCCGCGGCGTTCCCGGATCGATTTCGCTCGGCGGCCCGATTGCGACCGCGGGCGGCGTGGTGTTCATGGCAGGTACCCTGGACCCGGCGATCTATGCATTTGATGCCGCGACGGGCAAACAGCTCTGGCGCGGCGAACTTCCCTCCAGCGCGCGGGCCACGCCGATGACGTATCGGGGGCCCGATGGCCGGCAGTACCTGCTGATCTCCGCGGGCGGTCACGGCATTTCCGGTTTCGCGCCGCTGAACGATTCGCTGGTGGCGTTTGCTTTGCCTGCCGGGAAGTAAACCAGCCGTGTTTTGATGGAGAGATGGTGTTTCGCTGGCCGGTTCGCATCCTGTTTATCGATACCGACGCGAGCGGCCGTATTCATTACACGGCTTTGCTGCGCTATTTCGAAGCTGCCGAGATCGAGCTGTTTCGCGAGGCGGGCGCGATGGAGGATCGCGCCGAGGTGGAGTTTCCGCGTGTTCACGTGGAGTGCGACTATCGCACGGCCATTCACTTCGATGACGAGATCGTGATCGAACTTGCGGTGGGGAACATGGGGCGGTCTTCGATTGAGCTGCGCTATCGGGCGATGAAGCAGGGGATGGTGGCGGCGAGCGGCCAGATCATTATTGCGGCGATGAATCGGCGGACGGGGCGGTCGACGGAAATCCCGCTGGGGGTTCGGGAAAAGCTGGAGCCCTGGAACGCGCCGCGGGTTAGTGCTTAGGGCCGAGTAGATCTGGCCGCATCCGGGCCGTCTTTTCAAGCGCAGCCTGCTTTCGCCATTTCGCGATTTCGGCGTGATGACCGCTCAGCAGCGCTTCCGGCACTTTCCAGCCGTGGAAGTCGGCAGGGCGGGTCCATTGCGGGCAGTCGAGAATGCCTTCGTTGAAGGATTCGTTGACCGAGGAATCCTCGTTGCCGAGAACGCCCGGCAGCAAGCGTGCGACCGTGTCGATCACGACAGCTGCCGCGAGTTCGCCGCCGCTCAGAACGTAATCGCCGATGGAGATTTCGTCATCAGCCAAATGTTCGGCGACGCGTTCATCCACGCCTTCGTAACGTCCGCAGATCAGGAGCAGTTCTTCGGCCTGGGAGAGTTCACGCGCGATCTGCTGCGTGAATTTGCGTCCCTGGGCGGAAAGCAGAATGACTTTCTGTTTCGGAGTTCGTTCGGGAAAGATGGATTGCAGAGCGTCGAAGATCGGCTCGATTTTCATCAGCATGCCTTCGCCGCCGCCGAAGGGGCGATCGTCGACGGTGCGGTGGAAGTCGTGGGTCCAGTTGCGGAGATCGTGGATGCGGAATTCCAGCGCGCCCGCCTGCGCGGCCCGTGCGACCACGCCGTGACGGAAGGGGCCGTCGAAGAAGTCCGGAAAAATGGTGAGGAGATGGAACTTCATAACTCCTCGAGACCTTCCGGCAGTTCGGCTTCGATCAGTTTTTCTTCCGGCCGGATGTTCACGCAGATGGCTTTTACGAACGGAACGAGGAAGCGGCCGCCATCGATCTGGAGCAGGGGAGGGCCGCCGTATTCTTCCCAGCCGGTGACTTTGCCGATGGGGCGGCCGGAAGCGCGGTCGCGCAGTTCGCAGCCGACGATATCGGACTGAAAGTACTCGCCCGGTTCCAGCTCAATTCGTTCGGAAGGCGGGATACGGACTTCCGCGCCGCGCAGAGGTTCGGCGGCGTCAGGCGTGTCAATGCCTTCGAATTTGAAGATGAGCATCCCCTTGTGGTCCCAGACTTCTTCCACAAAGTACTCCTCGCCCGGGCCGAAGAGCCGGACGCGCCTGAGGCTGGCGAAACGCTCGGGATGACTGGATTGCGAGATCGCGGTGATCTCGCCGCGAATGCCGCGGGGACGCCCGAGGACAGCCACGGTCACCCAATCGGCGAGCGCGGCGGCGTCCTCCGGAGGGGTGTTACTCAAGAATCTCCAGCGTGTAGCGGCGATTGAGCTTCATGCCGGCCGCGCCCAGAATGGTGCGGATGGAGCGCGCGGTGCGGCCCTGTTTGCCGATCACCTTGCCCAGATCCCCGGGGGCGACTTTCAACTCAAGCACGGTCACCTGCTCGCCATCGACGGCGGTGACCACGACTTCCTCCGGAACATCGACCAGCGATTTCGCGATATCTTCAATGAGTTGTTTCATCGCCTTCCCCTGACTCTATCGCGCCGCCTGAGCAGCGCGAACCTGACAAAAACACGCGCGGACTAAGCAGCGGCCTGGGCCGGGTGCTTCTTCACCAGCCGGGCCACGGTATCCGACATCTGCGCGCCGTTCTTCACCCAGTGCTCGATGCGATCGTGCTTGAGGGTCACGGTTTCCGGCGTCGTCAGCGGATTGTAGTTTCCGACGATTTCCAGATTGCGGCTGTCGCGCGCGCGCTCCTTCTCAATCACCACCACGCGGTAGAACGGCTTCTTTTTGGCGCCAAACCGCGCCAGACGAATCATCAGCATTTGTACGTTGTTGTCCTTAAAAAAAATCTTACCCGATCTGCGGGTCTAAAATCCGGGCAATCCCAGTCCGCCCAGCTTCCCCAGTCTCTTTCCGAGTGATCCGAGGCTGCCGGACATGGTTTTCATCATCTTTCTCGCCTGCCCGTACTGCTTGAGAAGACTGTTGACTTCCTGCACCGTGGTGCCGCTGCCCTGGGCGATGCGGCGCCGCCGGCTGCCGTTGATGAGCATGTGGTTGTTGCGCTCTTTCGGCGTCATCGAATCGATGATGGCGACGATACGCGTCAGCTCCTTCTCATCCGGCTGCATATTCTGGAGCTCTTTCATCATGCCGACCTTCGGCATCATTTTCAGGATCGATTCGAGCGATCCGAGCTTGCGCAGCGATTTGAGCTGATCGCGGAAGTCCTCGAGGGAGAACTCGTTGTCGATCAGCTTGCGCTGCATTTCTTCCTGCTGTTTGACGTCGAAAGCTTCCTGCGCCTTTTCGACGAAACTCACGATATCGCCCATGCCGAGGATGCGCGAGGCCGCGCGATCGGGATGGAAGGGCTCGAAGGCATCCGGCTTTTCGCCGAGACCGACGAACTTGAGCGGCTGGCCGGTGACGGAACGGATCGAAAGCGCCGCGCCGCCGCGGGCATCGCCGTCCATCTTGGTCAGGATGACGCCG
>CAZPZE010000934.1:0-3799 GCA_964590625.1 uncultured Solibacteraceae bacterium | reverse complement strand
CGGACTGCCGGGCGACGGCATCAACGGCATTATGGAGGCGCTGCGAACGCGGCAGGAGAAGATCCGGTTCATTCAGGTGCGTCACGAAGAAGCCGCGGCGTTCATGGCGTGCGCGTATGCGAAATACACGGGAAAGCTGGGTGTGTGTCTGGCGACTTCCGGGCCTGGCGGCATTCATCTGCTGAACGGGCTCTATGACGCGAAGCTGGACGGCCAGCCGGTGCTGGCGCTGACGGGCATGCATTTTCACGATCTGATTGGCACGCACGCGCAGCAGGATGTCGAGCTCGACAAGCTGTTCATGGATGTGGCGGTGTTCAATCAGCGCGTGATGGGCGCATCGCATGTGGAGAATCTGGCGAATCTCGCGTGCCGCACAGCGCTGGCTTATCGCGGGGTGGCGCACATCTCGTTCCCGACGGATTTGCAGGAAGAGGCGGCCGACCGTAAGCTCGCGACGCCGCGAAACGTGCCGCATCATGAAGCGGCCGGTGAGACGCAGCCGCGGAATCCGCGCGTTCCTTCGACGGAAGAACTGTGGGTTGCGGCGAATGTGCTGAATGCAGGGAAGAAGGTGGCGATTCTGGCGGGGCAGGGAGCGCTGGGCGCGGGCGAAGAGCTGGAGGAAGTAGCGGACCGGCTGGGGGCGCCGATCGTGAAGGCGCTGCTGGGCAAGGCGGTGGTTCCCGATGACTCTCCGTATACGGTGGGCGGGATCGGCCTGCTGGGCACGAAGCCTGGGCAGGAAACGCTCGAATCGTGCGACACGCTGCTGATCGCGGGCAGTTCATTCCCCTATATCGAATTTCTGCCGAAGCCGGGGAAGGCGCGGGGCGTACAGATCGATCTCGATCCGACGAGGATTGGTCTGCGATATCCGGTCGAAGTGGGGCTGGTGGGGGACTGCCGGCGCACGATTCAGGAACTGCTGCCACTGCTGAAACGGAGCGCCGACCGCTCGTTCCTCGAAGAAGCGCAGAAAGGAATGGATGAATGGCGCACCACGATGGTGACGCAGGAAACGCGCACGGAAAAGCCGATGAAGCCGCAGGTAGTGGCGGCTGAGCTTGGCAAGCGGCTGGCTGCGAATGCAATTGTAAGCTCGGATTCGGGCACGAACACGACGTGGTTCGCGCGGCATATTCCGGCGCGGCGAGGGCAGATGTTCTCGTGTTCGGGAACGCTGGCGACGATGGCGGGCGGGCTACCGTACACGATCTCCGCGCAGGTTGCGCATCCGGACCGGCAGTGTGTCGCGGTGGTTGGCGATGGCGGGTTCTCGATGCTGATGGCGGAATTCGCGACCGCGGTGAAGTACAAGCTGCCGATCAAGGTGCTGGTGATCAAGAACAACACGCTGGGGCAGATCAAGTGGGAGCAGATGGTGTTCCTGGGGAATCCGGAATTCGCGTGCGAGCTGCAGCCGATCGACTTCGCGGCGTTTGCGCGGGCGTGCGGCGGGCATGGCGTGACGATTGACGATCCGGCGAAGTGCGGCGCGGCGCTGGATGAAGCGCTCGCGTTTCCGGGGCCGGTGGTGATTGAAGCGGTGGTGGATGCGATTGAACCGCCGATGCCGCCGAAGGTGACGGTGAAGCAGGCGGCGCATCTGCTCGAATCGCTGGTGCGGGGCGAACCGAACCGGGGCAAGATCGCCACCACGATTGCCCAGGACAAGGTGAAGGAGATGGTATGACTCGACTTCAGTTTGTTGTGTTGATGGCGGGCAGTGCGGTGAGTCTTGCGGCGCAGGGTCCGGCGCAACCGGACGCGCCGCCGGATTCGAATACGCCGGGGAAACCAAAGATTCCACCGCCTCCTCCGACGCCGGCCCCGCCGCCGACGCGGCCGGTGCCGAGGCAGGCGAATCCGGACACGAATCCGACGCCGCCGGATTCGAATACCGCGCCTGTGCCTCCGCCGGGAACGCCGGCGACGCCGAATCAACCGGCGGATCCAGGGCCGGCGCCCCCGCCGAATGCGCCGACGCCGCCGGATAAGATTCAGGGGCAGGGGCCGTCTACGGGGCGGTGAGAGATTTTGAGGAGGTTACAGCTTCTGGGCTCCCGCTGCTTTGGCCAGACTTCGGTCGAAGGTGCCGAGTGGGAGGTGCCCTGCCTGCCGCGCGAGTTCAAGGATCAGGCAGTCGGAGAAACCGAGCGCAGGCCGGGATCGGAATAATTGGAGCGCGGCTTTGACGGCTTCCGGGTTCTGCAGGACTAACTCCTGATGGTCCAGAAGCATCTCAATTGCCCTGGCCTGCTCAGCAGGCGTCAGCTTATAGTTTGCTCCCAATACCCAGACGGCTTCTGCTAATGCGAGATCGGAGATCCACGCGCCGGGCTGAATGAAATTGGCCGCTGAAGCCAACTGCGATAAATCGTCTTCCGCGAGGATTCGGACCAGAACGTTCGTATCAATCGCGCGCATGACGTTTACGAATGTACTGCCGAATTCCTTCCTTCATTTGTTCGATGGTTTGCGGTTTGGGCTTTCGGTCACCGAAGAGTGCGACATGAATATCATGCGAAGTGTACCGGCCGGCCCGCCGAACAAAGATCCGGCCATCATCTTCTGCCCATTCGATGACAGATCCGGGACCGACCCCGAGCTTTTTCCGGACATCCAGCGGGATTGAAATCTGCCCCTGAGATGTAATTCGGGATTGAGTGATCACATCCGATATTACCACGGTAATGCTCGGGAAGGGCGCCGGGCAGATAACCGGCGGCGGAGCGGGGGCTTCGCCTTCCTGCCGATAATGGGGAGACGCTATGGTTCTCCTCAACAATGGGCTGGTCTTCGATGGGTCGGGCGCGCCGGGTGTTTCCGGGTCTGTTCTGATTGATGGGGATCGGATCGCCGCTGTGGGCGAGTGCGTGGCGCCTGCGGCTTGTTCCGTGATCGATTGTTCGGGGCTGGCGATTGCGCCGGGATTTATCGATCTGCATAGTCATCTTGATCTGCAGGTGCTCGAGGATCGTCCGGAGAAGATTCGGCAGGGTGTGACGAGTGAGGTGGTTGGCAACTGCGGGTTTTCGCCGTTTCCTTCTGCTGAAGATGGCCGCGCGCTGCGGGAGTTTGCTTCGGGGATTCTGGGGCGTGGGGACCGGTGGGGTTGGCGGACGGCATCCGAATATCTTCGCGTTGTGGAAGAGCGCAGCACGAAGATGCATGTGTTTCCGCTGGTGGGACATGGGAGCCTGCGGATTGCGGTCGTTGGGAACACGCTGGCGCAGCTTTCGGCTCGCGATCTCGGGGTGATGTCGGGATTTCTGGAGGATGCGCTTTCGGCGGGATGCGCGGGATTTTCCACGGGGTTGATGTATGCGCCGGGATCGAGCGCGTCAACTCCTGAACTGGAGCATCTTTGCCGGATTGTGGCGCGCAGCGGGAAGCTCTACGCGACGCACATGCGGAGTTATGCGGAGGGGCTGGTGGATGCGGTCCGCGAGCAGTTGAATCTGGCGCGCGCGACCGGATGCCGTTTGCAGATTTCGCATTTGCAGGCGGCGGGGCGGGTGAACTGGGATCTGCAGCAGCGGGCGCTCGACGAGATCGAAGCGGCGCGGGCGGAGGGGATCGATGTCGAGTTCGATATTTATCCGTATCAGTGCGGGAGCACGGTGCTGACGCAGTGGCTGCCGGCGTGGGTGCTGGAGGGCGGGAAAGATGCGCTGCTCGGGCGGCTGCGTGATCAGGCGCTGCGGCCGCGAATTGCGGAGGAGACGGAGCATTCGCGTCCGCAATTGTGGAGCGATATCACGGTTTCGGGCACGCAGAGTGGAAAGCTGGTGGG
>CAZPZE010000933.1:0-2536 GCA_964590625.1 uncultured Solibacteraceae bacterium | reverse complement strand
AGTCGAGGCACCGGAAGCGTCCCGGGGGCGACGTCGCCGCGATTCGTCGCTCTTTGCGGACGTGCAGGAACGCAACGCCAGGATCATGGCGGAAATTCTCGCGCGCGGGGTGGAACGCGGCGAAATCGATGCTAAGAAGCTGACGCATCGCTCGGCGGCGCTGCCTTTCGACCTCGTCCGCTATCAGCTCATCGTGGAACAGCGGCCGCTTGCGAAGAAGGACGTCGAAGAGATCGTCGACCGGATTTTTCTGCCTTTGGTCCGGCGCGATTGAGAGGAGACCCCGAAGATGAAACCGAATGAACCCAGCCGTACTGCGCTGATGGTCGCGCGGCAGCGGGCGGCGCATCAGGTGCTCGATCAGGGCGCGATCCTGCATGATCCGTTTGCCATGAAGATTCTGCAGGAAGATGAAAATACCGTGCTGCAATTTGCGAACGCACATCCGATGGCGAGCATCGGGCGTCTGTTCACCGCGGCGCGAAGCCGGATTGCGGAAGATGCTTTGGCCGGGGCGGTGGAACGCGGCGTTCGGCAGGTGGTGATCCTCGGCGCTGGGCTGGATACTTTCGCGCTGCGGAATCCGCATGGCGCGCGGGAGATTCGGATCTATGAGGTGGATCATCCGGCGACGCAGGCGTGGAAACGCCAGCGGCTGGCGGAGGCTCAGATCGAGGTTCCGTCATGGCTGGTTTTCGTGCCGGTCGATTTCGAGCGGGATGATTTGGGGGAGATGCTGGCGGGGGCGGGGTTTCAGCGGGATTCGTCCGCGTTCTTCACGTGGCTGGGGGTTGTGCCGTATCTGACGGAGGAGGCGATCGGGAGAACGCTGGATTATGTGGCGTCGGTGCGGGAGGCGGAAGTGGTGTTCGATTACATGGAGCCGGCGCAGACGTTTTCGGAAGAGGCGAAAGAAATCGTTGCGAAGCGGAGCGAAGAGCTCGAGAAGATGAAGGAGCGGTGGGCGAGTTGTTTCGATGGGGAGGGCATGGCCTCGATGCTTCGGGCGCATGGATTTGGCGGGATCGAGGATGCCGGTTTCGGGGAGATCCGGGCTCGATTTGGAGGGGCGGTTCAGGGGCTGGCGGGTGGAGCGGCCGGCCTGCATGTGGTGCGGGCGAGGAATCGGCGCGATTAACAATCGCGCGGCAGGATGCCATCCTGCCCCACCGCGTCAATGAAGTACGTGGCCATTGGCGCCTTTGACGTGGCCGCGTTTGCGTGAGTCGGTGGTCACATCCGTTGTGTTCGTCGCGCGGGCGGGTGGGCGTCTGCCGTAGACGTTGATGCGGCCGGAGAAGGTCGCGAGATAGACGCGTCCGTTGGCGACTGTGGGCGGGACGTATTTCGCGAAATCAAAATAGTCGCTGCGATCGTTCGCGATTGTGCTCCAGATCGGCTTGCTGATGTTCTCCGCGTCGAAGGCGTAGAAGCAGCCGCGGACGATCTTCACCCATGCGTCGTCTTCGCAGGGGATGGAAGCCCAGAGGACGCCGTCCTTTCCCTTATTGGCCGAAATCGACAAGGCCGCTCCCGGCATTCCTTTGTTGCCCATGATTCCTTTTTCGGCGCGGGTATCGAATTTACCGGTTTGTACGTCGTAGCGGTAGGCGCGCAGGCGGTCTTCTTCGGGCCACACGTAGATGTGGGGACCGGAGTGGTCGCTCTCCCAATAGACCGGCGATCCGTGGATGTGGTGGTAGCCGACGTTGAAGATCGACGGGAATAACCAGGTGAGAAATGTGAGAAGCCGTGGACGCCACGGGCGCGCGGCCTGGAAGATCTGGACGTTGCGTTCGAAGCCTTCGCCCTGTCCGGTGGAGGGCTTCTGAGTGGGATCGGCGCCGCGCAGCACGTATATTTTGCCTTCCTTCGTTGCGATGATGACTTTCCCATCGGGCAGCAGAACGGGGCCGCTGGATCCGAAATCGATGTCGAATGTGTTGAGGGCGTCGACGGTGGAGGGGGCGAACCAGGACATCATCCTGAGGCCCGGGGTGAGACGAATGAGATTGCTGCCGAACTGCTTTCCCGGTTCGAAGGTGCCGTTGCCTGTTGCGGCGTAGACGTTGCTGTTGGAATCGGCGGCGAGTCCGTTGCCCGCCTGCCAGATGCCGCCGCCTGTTCCTCCGGGCGTGGTGCAGAACTGATCGAGCGGATCGAGAGTGCCGGCGTCGAAGGAGAGGATCCAGCCCTGCCACGGCGGGGCATCCTGATGGGAGCCGAAGGCGGCGTAGATGCGGCCGTACGACTCGAGAAGCGATGCGCGCTGCAGGTGGCGGCGGGCGGCGTCGACGCTGGGGATGGGAGAGGTGGGGGAGTGGCCGTCGAGCGGGGGCGGGACGGTGATTTCCTGCATTTGGGAATCGCCGGTTTGGAGATTGAAAGAGTAGAGGCGGTAGTAGACGGGGCAATCGGCGGTGGCTTCGGAGCCGTCGTTCGGGGCGCAGGGATAGCGGGGGTCGGCGACTTTGGCGACTGCGTAGAGGCGGTTGCGCGCGCGGTCGATGACGGGGGTGCTGGTGACGCCGATGTA
>CAZPZE010000932.1:0-3612 GCA_964590625.1 uncultured Solibacteraceae bacterium | reverse complement strand
TCCACGCGCTGGTGGGAGCGTTCATTGCCGGCCTGGTAACTCCCCGCAAGTTCCGCCAGCAGCTCATCGACAAGCTGGAAGCCGTCACCCTGATGGTGCTCATGCCGCTGTTCTTCGCCCTCACGGGCATCCGAACGCAGTTTGTTTTCAACGGCGGAATCACTATGTATCTGGATTTTTGCCTTATCCTGCTCGTCGCCGTGGCCAGCAAGTGGGGCGGCACCATGATCGGCGCCCGCTCGCGCGGCATGAACTGGCGCGACGCCTCGCGCCTCGGGCTGCTGATGAATACACGCGGGCTGGTCGGGCTTGTGGTCCTGAACGTCGGGCTCGATCTCGGTATTCTTTCGCCCCGGCTCTTCGCCATGATGGTCGCGATGGCCTTGGTCACCACATTTATGGCAACCCCGCTGATGGACGCCTTCGAGGAGCGAAAGAAGGTCCAGGCCGCTGCCGCCGCCTGGAAGTCAGCCTGACTTCTTGTGTCTCACGCCGGGCCGCGTTAAAAACCCAGGGAAACCCATTATTTACACATACATTAAAGGTCGGCCGGGGAGCCGGGATTGTACTTGAACGGCGGACGCAAATAGAGTTAAACTCGTGTTTGTCCTGAAGTGTCTAAAGGGAGGGATGATATGCGAGAACTGGTAGCATCTGTTGCGAGTTACGGTCTGGCCAAGACGCTGTACGCGGCCCAGGAGACGGCGAAGTTCCTCGGCGTTTCATCGTCCCTGGTGAATGCGAAGAACCCTCCGGGACCTGGTCCCGAAGCGAAGACGCCGCCAACTATGAGCGGCGAACTTTACTACCGCACGAAGAAGACTGCGGAAAAGTTCGGCGATCCCGCCGCTGTGGCATTCATCGCCGGCGATGAATACCTTTCGAAGGCCGTCGACGTCGCCTTCAATCTGATTTCGAAGCCGAAAGGCTTCCTCCCCTACTGGAAGAACCTGCCTGGCCAGGTCGCGACCCAGCTCGGGCTCGCGGGCGCTGCCGTCGGCCCGAACAGCAACATCTACACGCAGCAGGCGAAGAACACCCGCTACATCTTCGTTCTCGTCCGCAACAACCCCGAAGAAATCGGCATTCCGAAGACCGGCGAGTTCGATCTCGCGCATTACATGGATAAGGCCTATGGCGTCGGCGATTTCGAAGCCATCTGGACGGTGGAAGGTCTCGGGCACGTCTACTCGCAGCGCACCTGGATCCTGAAGCACAACGTCAGCGAAGACGCACACGGCATCCTGATGGACGGCCAGGCGGCGAACATGCCGGTTAAGTCCCTCACGATGATGCACGCCGGGCTCGGCCTCGCTGTCGCCGAATCGCTGATGAAACAGCTCACCGTGGATTCGAGCACCGCGGAAGTGCAGCGCGTCCTCAAGACCTTCATCAAGCTCTGCAACAACAATTCGCGCCCCGGTTACGTCGGCTGCGCGCTTGAATCCCTCGGCCTCGTCACGCGCTGCTTCAACTACCCGATGGTGAATCTGGTCCAGAAAGTCCTGGCAGACATCGATCCCATCGCCTGGGAATTCTTCTACCGCGGCGCGGGCCGTGCGCTTTACTTCTCGCCCGGCCACATGATGCAGCCGCTGTTCTCTCCCTGGATCGCCGCCGAACAGGAAGCCCCGAACGAGAGAGCGTACAAGATCCTGAAGGCCGGCATCACCTGGCCCACCAATATCGTCAACATGCGGCAGCCGGAGATCTTCGAAGATCTCATCAAACGCCGCGGCAAGGAAGAAGAGCACGAAGGCACCATCCGCCACGGCGTCGCTGCTTCCACCACGATGGCCATGGACATCACGCCCAACCATCCGCTCGTCCAGCAGTACATCGAATACAAACCGAAGAGCTCGGATCCGGAAGTGCAGCGCCTGTGGCACAAGCTGGTCCACGAGCCCGCCTATCGCGCGAAGCACCGCTATCAGCCGATCCTCCACAAGCACGGCATGATGGATCAGGTCTTCCGCTTCCAGGATCTCGACGCCCTGGTCGACCGCCTGGAATCGTCGGACAATCACAAAGAAGGGCACAACAAGAAACAAACGGCTGAAGCGCGCGCCTGAGCGCTTCCCGGAATCGCATGGCTTCTGAGCGAGTGAGTTTGAAGGTTCAGGCAATCGGCAGTCAGGCCGTGGACTTCACGCTCAGCGACTTGTCAGGCGCCGCGCATCATCTTGGAACCGAAATCGCCGGACGGAAGGCCGCAGTCGTGGTCTTCTGGTCCGGCGTTTGTTCGCACTGCAACCGGTACGACGATTATCTGAACGCCTTCGCCGACCGTCACCCCGATCTTCCCCTGCTGACCATTGCCTCGCGCCAGCAGGAAACGCCCGAAATGCTGCGCCGCGCAGTCTCCGAGCGCGCGCTGAAGTTTCCGATTCTGATCGATCCCGGCGGCGCCGTGGCTCGTCAGTGGGCCACCGAACAAACACCCCGCGCATTCCTGCTCGATGGCGATCTCGCCATCCGCTACCGCGGCGCCATCGATAATTTCCAGTTCCCCGGAACCCCCGATTACGAAGAATATCTCGAGCCGGCGATCAGCAATTTTCTTGCTGGACGCCCCATCGCTCAGCCCGATACGCCCAGCTTCGGCTGTGCGATCCAGTCAGTCTATTACCAGCTTCCGAAGATCCTATGAGTTCGACCTTCCGCAACCTTTTCCGGCTTCCCGCTGATGTTCTGGAAACCGGGCTGCGGGCTTTCAGCGGCGGCGCCCGCGCGCTGCAGAATACCCTCGAAAGCTTCGCCGGTCAGGCGGAGCAGAATGGCGCCGAACCGCCGGTAAACGGAACGCGGAATCTGGACGACGCTCTCGCCGAAGTCGCCAATCACCTGGTCCGCATCGGCCGCACCACGCGTCCGGAGGTCAGCGACCTGATCAAAACCGCGCAGGAAACCCTCGCCGCGGCAAAGCGCAGCTTCGGTTATATCGACCCGGCGAATCCCCGCTCTCTCGCGCTCTCACTCGCGCTGCCGCTCTCGGCCGGAAGCCTGATGGCGGAAGCCATGCTGCGCGGCATGGTGTTCTACAACATCGTGGGCCCGAAGCGCTTCACGAAATCCACGCTGGATTTCATGGAGTCCACCTCGGATATCGCCCCGTTCGTGCGCCTCCAGTACAAGGATCTGATCGAACGCCATCGCGAGCGCCTGGAGAACGCCCCCGGCGACGCAGTCACCCGCCGCGAACTCGGCCGCGTCTACATCAAGTGCGGGCGCTACGCGGACGCCATTCGCGAGCTCGATATCGCCGCAACCGATTCTTCGGTGCGCGCCGATGCCACCTACGATTCCTGCGTGGCCCACTACCGTTCCGGCAGGTTCGAAGGTGCCATCGAAAAAGCCGTCGCCTCCATGAACGTCAACCCGGCGAACGAGCGCGCGCGTTACTGGATGTGGCTTGCGGCGCAGCGCGTCGGCGGTTATCCGTCGTCCGTGCCTCATCGATTCCGCATGGATCTGCAGGCGGGCGTGGCTCCCACCAACCTGCAGTACGAAAACATCGCTTCGAAAATCGGCCTTAACAAGACCAGCGGCGGCCGCGGCATCGCCATTTTCGATTACAACAACGATGGCCTGCTGGACGTTGCCATCACCTCA
>CAZPZE010000931.1:0-2110 GCA_964590625.1 uncultured Solibacteraceae bacterium | reverse complement strand
GTAGCGAAGCCGTAAGGCTTCGCGCTGAAGGTAGAGAAGCCGTAGGTAAAGGGCTATGACCTTGAATCAGGATTTAGTTGCAGAGATTACGCGCGAAGTCGTAGCGCGCCTGCAGGCGCAGTTGCAGCAGGCAGCGCCGGTGAGCTCGGGCGCAGAGATTCGCGATGGCGTTTTTCCGACGGTCGATGATGCGGTGAAAGCGGCCGCGGCGGCGCAGTTGAAGGTCGGGCAGCTCAGCCTCGATGAGCGCGCGAAGGCCGTCGCGATCATCAAGCGCATGTGCGAAGAGAACGCCGAGGATTGGGGCCGCCAGGAAATGGACGAGACCAAAATCGGCCGCCTGGATCACAAGATCGAAAAGCTCAAGATCGTGAAGCAGGTGCTCGGCACGGAAGCCATGCACAGCGATGTGCGCGCGGATTCCACCGGTCTTTGCCTGATCGAGCGCGCGCCCTGGGGCGTCATTGGCATGGCGCTGCCGGCCACGCATTCCATCCCGACGCTGGCGAGCAATGCGATCAACGTGATCTCGTCCGGCAATACCGCTGTGTTCTGCCCGCATCCGGCTGGATCGAAGTGCGCGGCGATGGCGCTGCGGGCGTTCAACCGCGAGATCGAGCGCGCGACCGGCGTAGCCAACATGATCACGACGATGGCGGATCCGACGATCAAGTCGGCTGAGGAGATGTTCCATCATCCGGGCATCGCGCTGTTGTGCGTCACCGGCGGGCCGTTTGTGGTGAAGGCGGCGCTCAAATCCGGCAAGCGTGTGATCGCCGCTGGTCCAGGCAATCCTCCGGTGCTGGTGGATGAGACCGCGGACCTGAATCATGCGGCGAAATCGATCATCGCGGGCGGAGGGTTCGATAACAACCTGCTCTGCATCGGCGAGAAGGAAGTTTTCGTGGTGGAGAGCGTGTTCGATCAGTTCCGCGCGGCGATGAAGCGCCAGGGCGCATTCGAGCTGGACGCGGCGGCGATCGAGCGCCTTTCCGAAGCGGCATTCAAATTCGATGGCCCTGGCAAGGGCTGCGGACGCGCGCATCTCAAGCGCGACCTGGTGGGCAAGGATGTTTCCGAGCTCGCGGCGGCGGCGGGCGTGCAGGTTCCTTCCAGCTGCGATCTGCTGTTCGGCGAAACCAAGGCCGACCATGCGTTCGTGGTGGAAGAACAGATGATGCCGTTCATCCCGATCGTTCGCGTGCCGAATGCCGATGCGGGAATCGCGGCGTCGGTGGAAGCGGAGCATGGATATCGCCACACGGCGGTGGTCCACTCGAACAACATGGATGTGGTGACCAGGATGGCGCGCGCGATGAACACGACGCTGTTTGTCCAGAACGCACCATGTACTGCGGCGCTCGGCAGCGAGAGCCCTGGATATCTCAGCTTCAGCATCGCCACTCCGACCGGCGAAGGCGTCACGACTCCGATGACGTTTACGCGCGAGCGGCAGATCGTGCTGGGACGTGGAGCGTTGAGGATCATCTAGTCGCATGTATCTGGCTCGCATCGACGGCACTGTAACTTCGACGGTCAAACACGAAACTCTCAACGGGTTTCGCTTTCTGATCGCGCAGCGGCTGGAGGGCGATGGATCGGATAGCGGCGAGCCGCAGGTGATTGCGGACATGATCGGGGCGCGAATCGGCTCGATTGTTCTGGTGACCACGGATAACGAGTCGGTGCGGAAAGCGTCGGCCAATACGAATCCGATGCGTCTGGCTGTGATGGGAATTGTGGATTCGGTGTATCCCGAGCTGGGGTCAGCATGAGGCTCGGAGTGGTTCGCGGCACGGTAACGCTGAATCTGGCGACGCCGACGCTCGAAGGGTTGCGGCTCGTGATTCTGGAGCCGGTGAGCGCCGCGCGGCTGGCGGCGGGCAATCCGGGCGGTGGGAAGTGTTTGATTGCGGCCGATCAGCTGAATGCGGGCGTTGGGCAGATGGTGGGTTTTGCGGAGGGGCGTACGGCGGCGAGTCCGTGGTATCCGAATGATATTCCGGTGGATGCCTATTGCTGCCTGATCGTGGAAAATTACCACTACGCTCCGCCGGCGGCGAAAGCGCCTCCAGTGGCTGCTGCGCCGCGCGAGGCTGCGAAGCCTCAG
>CAZPZE010000930.1:0-3225 GCA_964590625.1 uncultured Solibacteraceae bacterium | reverse complement strand
GGGAGAGAAGGCGCGCAAGGAAATAGAAATCCATCGATCCGAGCAGGTGCAGACAGGCGTGGAAGCGCAGGCGATGGCTGATGTCGATTCCGCTTTCAGCTCGCTCAACGGCGCGGCCGCTCTCCTTCGCGCTTATCGCACGAAATACCTCAATGAAGCAGGGCAGGTACGCGACACGATCGCGTTCGCCTATCAGAACGGCGGCGCGTCTCTGCTCGAATTCCTGCAGGCGCAGAACGATTACCGCGGTATCCGCATGAACTACCTCAGCCTGGTTGGCTCCTGGTTCAACGCCGCCAACCAATTGAATTTCGCAGTTGGACGGGAAGTGATTCCATGATTTTCAGTACTCAAAAATATCTGCCGCTGTGTGCGGCCACCATTTCTCTTGCCGCTATTTCCTGGGGCTGTGGGGGAAAGCTCCCCGCCGATCCCGCGGCGGAGGCTCCGCCCACCGCTGTTGTGGAGCACGTCGGCGATCCCGGTATTCTGCGCGTCGATCGCCCCGAGCAATTCCCGGTGGTGGAGGCAGGGAAGACATCGGGCGCCTCGATCCTCACCGTGACCGGCACCGTTACGCCCGACGTGTCGCGCAACATCCCGGTCGTTTCGCTCGCCTCCGGCCGTGTCATCCAGATCAACGCGAAGCTTGGCGACGTGGTCGAGAAGGGCCAGGTGCTGCTCAGGATACAGAGCGCCGACGTCTCCGGCGCGTTCGCCGCCTGGCGCAGCGCGGTTGCCGATGAGAAACTCGCGCAACAGCAGCTCGACCGCGCGAAACTTCTGTTCGATCGCGGCGCGCTGGCGCAGAAAGACCTCGAAGTCGCACAGGATGCGGAGGCGAAAGCGAAGATCTCGGTCGATAACGCGCTCGATCAGATTCGAGTGCTCGGCGCGGACGTCAATCATCCGTCGCCGACCATCGACATCGTTGCCCCGGCAACCGGCGTCATCACCGAGCAGAACGTCAACGCCGCGGGCGGCGTCAAGACTCTCGATAATTCGCCGAACCTGTTCACCATCTCCGACCTTTCGACCGTCTGGGTGCTGTGCGATGTCTATGAGAACGATCTCTCGAACGTGAGGACCGGCGAGGACGTGGATATCCGTCTCAATGCTTATCCCGACAAGGTTTTCAAGGGCCGCGTGGGCGCCATCGGGCCGATTCTTGACCCCAACACGCGCACGGCGAAGGTGCGGGTGGAACTGAAAAATCCGGGGCTGATGCGGATCGGCATGTTCGTCACCGCCGATTTCCACGGTGCCGCGAAGACTGACGCCACAGTGCCGGCAACAGCGGTTCTTCATCTCCATGACCGCGACTGGGTCTACGAACCCGCCGGCGGCAACACGTTCCGGCGCGTGGAAGTCAAAGGCGGCGCGATTCTGCCGTCGAAGGCGCAAATCATTACGTCGGGTGTCGCGCCGGGTGACAAGGTCGTCGCCAACGCACTCGAAATGCAGAACACGGTGGAACAGTGATCAAACGTCTTGTCGATTTCGCGCTGAACAATCGGCTGCTGATTCTGCTGGTGTCCGTGCTCCTGCTGCTGTGGGGCGCGATTTCCTTCCACAATCTGCCGGTGGAAGCTTATCCGGACGTCGCGAACAACTACGTTCAGGTGATCACGCAGTGGCCCGGCCGCGCTGCCGAGGAAGTCGAGCAGCAGGTCACTATTCCGCTCGAGATTGCGATGAACGGCATCCCGCATCTCGATCATCTGCGCTCCACATCGCTCTTCGGCCTCTCCAGTCTGATGCTCGTCTTCGATGACGATTCGACGGACGACTGGAATCGCCAGAAAGTGCTCGAACGCCTCTCGCAGGTGAATCTTCCGGCCGGACTGCAGCCGCAGATCGGCTCGGATTATAGTCCCGTCGGCCAGATTTACTTCTACACGCTGACCAGCACCAATCCGAGCTACGATCTGATGGCGCTCAAGTCGCTCGAAGACTGGACGCTCGAAAAGCAATTCAAATCCGTTCCCAATGTTGTGGATGTCAGCAGCTTCGGCGGCACCACGCGCGAATATCAGGTGCGTGTCGATCCCGACAAGCTGATCGCGTACGGGCTCACCATCGGCCAGGTGGAACAGCAACTGGCCAACAATAACGTGAACGCGGGCGGCAGCTTCGTGGAATTGGGCATGCAGCAGATCAACGTGCGCGCGCTCGGCCTTGTCACCTGCGTCGATGACATCGCGAACACCGTGATCCACGCGCAGAACGGCGTCCCGCTGCGCATCCGCGATATCGCGGAGGTCACGCAGGGCCAGCGTATCCGGCTTGGCCAGATCGGCAAAGCGTACCGGCGGGAGGACGGCAAAATCATCGACAACGATGACGTGGTGGAAGGAATGGTGCTCCTGCGCAAGGGCGCCGATTCCGATTCCACTCTCGAAGGGATTCACGCCAGGGTCGATGAGCTGAACACGAAGATTCTGCCGCCGGGCGTGAAGATCGTTCCGCACCTCGATCGCAGCAATCTGCTGCACTACACGACCCACACGGTGCTCCACAACCTCACGGAAGGCATCATCCTGGTCGCGCTGATTCTCTTTCTGTTCCTCGGCAATGTGCGCGGCGCATTTATCGTCGCGCTCACGATTCCGTTCTCGCTTCTCTTCGCCTCCATCTGTCTCGATCTGAACAAAATTCCGGCGAATCTGCTGTCGCTGGGCGCTCTCGATTTCGGCATGGTGGTGGAAGGCGCCGTCGTGATGGTGGAAAATATCATCCGCTATCTGGCGCATCGCCGGGAGGAAGGCTCCACGCTTGGAGCGATTCGCGGCGCCGCGCATGAAGTGCAGCGGCCGGTGTTTTACTCGATCGGCATCATCATCACGGCGTATATCCCGATCTTCACGCTGCAGCGCGTCGAAGGCCGTCTCTTCAAGCCCATGGCCTGGACAGTTTCGTTCGCGCTGCTCGGAGCGCTGATCTTCGCAATGCTGATCGCGCCCGTGCTTTCGAGTTTTCTCTTCCGCGGCAATGTGAAGGAATGGAAGAATCCGCTGATGACCGGCATGACGAACGGATACGCCGCGCTTGTCAGGCAGGCTATTCGGCTTCGCTGGGTCACGCTTGCCATCGCGGCGGCTGCGTTCGGCTTCTCCGTCTGGCTGATGGTGAGCGGCCGCATCGGTTCCGAATTCCTGCCGCACCTCGATGAAGGCGCTATCTGGGCGCGCGCCACGCTCGCGCCCAGCACCGGCCCGGAAGAAG
>CAZPZE010000929.1:0-2251 GCA_964590625.1 uncultured Solibacteraceae bacterium | reverse complement strand
TGTCCAATTGCGCGTTAGCTCCAAAAGAGTTACTTCGTGTGGAAGGAACTCAATTGTTGCATTTCCGCCTCGATCTGTTCAAGTCCGCGGACTTCGGAGAGGCGCGGCCCCTGATGCAGCAGGGCGGCCAGGTCATCCAGTTGCTGGCGGGTGCCGACGGCGTAGGCTTCCACGCGGCCGTCATCCAGATTGCGGACCCAACCGGTCAGGCCGATATCCCGGGCGGAGCGCTCCACGAACGCGCGGAACCCGACGCCCTGCACCCGGCCGGTTACGAGCCATCTGCGAGCGGATTTCAGTGGATTTGCTCCACGATGCCGGCTGCGGGCGTGGGGGTTGATTCGATTGCCTTTTTGACGGCCGCGCAGAGGTTGTGGAGCTGAAACGGCTTCGTGATCAAAGTAAAGCCCTTTTCAACGACGTAACGCTGCACCACCTGGCGTTCGTCAAACCCGGACATGAACAGTACGCGCGCGCCGGGGAATTTGGCCAGAAGCTGGTCGGCCAGCATGGGGCCGCTCATTCCGGGCATCACCACGTCCGTCAGCAGCAAATCGGGAGGGGCTTCCATCGTTTCGATCAGCGCGACAGCTTTGGCGCCACTCGATGCGGTGGCCACCTTGTACCCGTATTCGGTGAGTACGTTGGCCACCAGGCTGCGGAGATCCTGTTCATCGTCCACGACGAGAACGGTCTGGCGCTTCGCTTCGTTCTGGTTCCGGTTTTCGGACGTCTGTGACATAGGCTAACCGACAATAACATAAAGGATTACAACGCTGAACGCAATACCAGCGGCTGCGGAATCGCCGCTCCAGAGTGAGGATGTACACCGTTATTCGTATGACAAACAAAGAAATTGGTGGCGAATATACCCAATCGGGTTATACAACCAAAGTAGTATCCCGGCGTCAGGCGCTGGTTTACGCGGGCGCGGCGCTGGCTCTGGGGCGGGCCTCATTTGCGGCGTCGGACTTCTGGAAGGACAGACCTGCGTCGCGCTGGACGCCCGATGAAATCACCCAGATGATTACCCGCTCCCCCTGGGCGAAGCAGGTGATCGCGCAGTATCGCGTGCCGCTGGACGATATACGGATCCAGCCCGGTACGCCGCTCGTGAAGCGCCCGGGCCCGCCGGTCGCCGGCGAATGCGGGCTCATGCCGTGCTCGAACATCATGCCGGGAAGAGTGATTGTGATCTGGGAAAGCGCGCAGCCGATTCAGGAGGCGATCCACCCGGTGGAACCGCCGGATTTCAACGGCCGGTACATCATCAGCATTCGCGGGCTCGAAGGAGAGTACACGGCCCCGCGGCTGAAGGCTGGGTCCGACCTCACGGTGAAGGGGCATCCGCCGCTGCAGACGGGAGTGGTCGCGCGCCGCAACAACACATGGCTGTTTGGATTTTCGCGCGAAATGCTGCCCCTGACGACGAAGGATCGCGAGGTGAAGTTCTCCGTGCGGGTGGGCGAGAATTTTTCGGACACGCTGGTAAGGGCGACGTTCGATCCGAAGGAGATGGTTTATCGCGACGAGCTCGCGCTGTAAGCCAGGTCGGATTCGTCGGGCGCCAGATCGGCGAAGACGAACCCGTCGCGCTGCACGATTACGCCTTTTCTGACGCGGACGGGCTTCGAGAAAAAAGGCGCGTCATAGACGAAGGAATGGAACTCGCCGTTTTCGCCGCAGGGATCGATGCCGGGCGGCAGAGTGTCCAGGAAATCCGCGTCGAAATCACGGCCTGCGAAGCTGGAACTCAGCTTTGATGGATCCACGCAGGTGATCTTTGCCTTGATTCCAGCGGCAATCATGTCGCGCGCGAGCTTGCCCGTGGGAATTCCCCATGCCGGAAACAGCGGCTCCAGTCCAGTGCCGGCGAGCTGGTTTATCCGATAATCGCGGACGTCTTCGAGGAAGAGGTCGCCGAACGCGACTGCGGTGATTCCTTCCGCTGTGGCGCGCTCGCAGACGGTGCGCATGCGCGATTCGTAATCTTCGTTGGAGCAGGGCCAGGGGAGGTCCACGGCCCACAGCGGAAGGCGGGTGCGCTCCGCCTGCGCTTCGAGCAGCTCACGCCGCACCGCATGCATGGCAACGCGATTGGCCGATGCGTTGAGCGTCGTCACAAGCGCGACGACCTCGATATCCGGCATTTGACGGAGCAGGTGGAGGCTCCAGGCGCAATCCTTGCCGCTGCTCCAGGAAAGGAGGACTTTCTTCACGCTGCATCTCCGATCCACCGATAATATACGCC
>CAZPZE010000928.1:0-3014 GCA_964590625.1 uncultured Solibacteraceae bacterium | reverse complement strand
GGAAGCGGGACGGTCGGAATGTCCGCGGGAATTTCCTTGCGCTGCACGACGCGGTTGAATTCCTCGGCCGCGTGCGCGGCGAGCGCGGCGGAGTGGAAGTCCGTGGTGATGAGCCGCGCGAGTTCCAGCTTGATCGTCATGGGATGCACTTCGCCTTTCGCGATCCGCTCCTGCGTGGCGGCAATCTCGCTCATCGTGGTGTCGGTCAGCAGTTCGTAGTAGCGGAACATCAGGCTGTCGCTGATCGACATGATCTTGCGGAACATGACGTCAGCCGGCTCTGTGATCCCGACATAGTTGCCAAGCGACTTCGACATCTTCTTTTCGCCATCCAGCCCTTCGAGCAGCGGCGTGGTGGCGACGATCTGCTGTGGCTGATCGTAGTCCTTCTGCAGCGCGCGGCCGACAAGCAGATTGAATTTCTGGTCTGTGCCGCCCATTTCGACGTCGCACTCGAGCGCAACCGAATCGTAGCCCTGCGCGAGCGGGTAGAGCAGCTCGTGCATCGAGATGGCGATGCCCTCCTCGTACCGCTTGGAAAAATCGTCGCGCTCCAGCAGCCGCGCGACGGTATAGCGCGAGCAGAGACGCACGATGTCTTCATAGTGCATCTTGCCGAGCCATTCGGAGTTGAACCGCACTTCGGTCTTATCCGGGTCGAGAATTTTGAAAACCTGCTCCTTGTAGGTCTCGGTGTTGGCGAGAATTTCCCCGCGGCTGAGAGGCGGCCGCGTGGCATTGCGGCCGGTCGGATCGCCGATCATCGCGGTGTAATCGCCGATCAGAAAGATCACGCGATGTCCCATGTCCTGGAAGTGCTTTAGTTTGCGGATGAGGACGGCGTGGCCGAGATGGAGGTCCGGCGCGGTCGGATCGAAACCGGCTTTCACGCGCAGCGGACGGCCTTCGCGAGCGCGCTGGATGATGCGCTCACGAAGGTCCTGTTCGCGAATGAGCTCGGCAAGACCCTTGCCGATGTAGGTCAGTTGTTCTTCAACGTTGGCAGGCACGAAAATCTCATTGTAACGGGGAGTGCCGGAGCAACTCCCCGCACGGGCCCGCTGAATCCGGCTACTTCAGATAGATCGTCCCCTTGGGCGTGACCGCGCCGGAGACCGTATCGGTACAGGTCAGATCGACGGCGCCCGTTGGAGCGTCCGCCGGAACGCCGACCGTCCACGTTGCTTCGCCCACGTAGCCGTAATTCCAGTAGGCATAGGCTGAAGTGGACTTGCCCCCGAAGGAACACGTATAGGTGCTCGTGTAGCTGGAAGGCGGAACTGTGCCCGGCTGGCCGGTATTGAGCGGGTAATCCAGCTTACCGATCCCGGTGCCATAGAGGATGACAACGCCTTTCCGCGAAGCCGGGTTGGTGGCCTTGTTCAGCGAGTAGTCCGGGAAGTTCTGGATGATGGCGTCCGTACCCAGGGGGGTGAACGTGAAGAACGATGGTGTGGCCTTCGCAACATTCACGGTCACGGGAGCGCTGCTCACGCCGTTGTAGGTCACCACCACCTGCGCGGTCGCGCCGTTCGCGACTTCGAATGGAACCTGCAGGTTGATCTGTCCGGCGTACGCAAAATAAATGGGCGCAGCCACGCCGTTGAACGTCACGGAAACGCCGCCGGCGCTGGTCGGAAGATTGCCGGTTGAATCATAGCTGGAATTGATCGCGGGCTGCGTCGGTCCCAGGCTGAGATTCGTTGTGTCGTAAATGGAGGCGAGCTCGCCCGGCGAAACCGTGCCGTTGCCGCCGTAGCTCGCCGCGTTCACGATGGAAGACGACGTGAATGTCGGCGCGGGAGTGGAACCGCCGCCTCCACCACCTCCGCCACTGCTGCCGCCGCTCCCGGTAATGACCAGACCGCCCGTCAACGCGAGGATACTGTTCCCCTTGACGATCCAAAGGCTCGCGAGCGTCGTGTCCGTCTGGGCCGGCACGTTGAGAGTGAATCGCATCAGCGGCTGGCCGCTCAAATTGACCTGCGTGTCAGCGTGAATACTGCCCGACTTAATCGAAATGCCCCGGCCGAACACGAGGAACGTGGTGTTCGCATCGATCCCGCCCGATCCAAGAGCGAGGTCAACCGACTGTCCCGCAGTGAGCGAGATTGCGGCGCCCAAACCCTCGAGCGCTGTGATATCGCCGTTTTGACCAGCGGCGCCGACGCCGAAAAACGGCGCGGTCAGTGAACTCGTTCCGCTGGTGACCGGGAGGCTGATGGTTGCCGTCCCGCCCGCCGCGACAGCGGTTGCAGTCGGGCTGGCCGATCCGCCGAGGAAGGTCGGAAGATAGCCCGTGGTCACCTGCGCGGCATCCAGAACACCGTTCGATGTGGCGCTCGAATAAACGTTGTTGGTCGAAATAAAACTGTTGAACGGCTCGGCGTAAACAATATAGGAGCCCGCCGCCACGGCGACGGAAAACGTGCCGTCAGCAGCCGTGATCGTGCCGTAGGTTTTGCCCGACGTTGTGTCAATGGCCGTGACCAGCCCGAACTTCACGGGGCTGCCGCTCAGGCTGACATTTCCGCTGAGAGTGCCGGTGTTCGCCGAGGCCGCCGGATACACGTTCGTGACGAATCCGATATCGTCCGCGCTGAGCGTCCGCTGGTTGTACTGGTTATCCGTGGTGGCCCAGAACATCGTGGCGCCGATGACAGCCGAGTGGTTGGCGCCCATCGTATGGCCAAGCTCATGTGTCAGGACGGACTGGAAGTCGATGGTATTGGAAGTTTTGTCCGTGGAGAACGCGATCGCCGGCGAAAAAATGATGTCTGCGTCGTAGATGGTACCGGGTGTGGCGTCGTTTGATCCGCCGCAAACCGGTCCGGCGATGGAATAAGCGGTCGCAGTCACGGCCAGCGCGCCGCCCACGGCTGCGATATCGTTCGCGGAGGTGGCGACTTCAATGACGTTTTTGCAATCGCCAGCGTCGTGCGTCGTGGAAGTGGTGCTCAGCGCGTTGAAATGAATGTTCGCCGTGGAGACTGCGTTCCATGTCGCGATCGCCG
>CAZPZE010000927.1:0-8912 GCA_964590625.1 uncultured Solibacteraceae bacterium | reverse complement strand
GTCGATTCCGCCGACATCGGCGGCATATTCTCCAGCCGCTTCAGTTCGGCGAACGCCTTCTCCTGCGCGTCCTTCGACATCCCCGCCATCTCGATGCGCTTCTTCAGCTCATCGATCTCGCTCTTCTCACCGCGGCCCAGCTCTTTCTGGATCGCCTTGATCTTTTCGTTGAGGTAGTACTCTTTCTGCGCCTTCTCCATCTGCCGCTTCACGCGGCCCTGGATCGTGCGGTCCACACCCAGCTTCTCGATCTCGATCTCGAGCATCTCGGCCACGCGCGTCAGCCGGTCCACCGGATCGAAGATCTCGAGCAGTTCCTGCTTCTCTTCGATCGTCAGCTGCAAATTCGCGCCGGTCGTATCGGCCAGCTTGCCGGGATCGTCCACCCGGATCGCCGCCACCATCGTTTCGTAATTGAGATTCTGGCTGAGCTTGACGTACTGCTCGAACAGCGAAGTCACCCGGCTCGTCAGCGCTTCGAGCTGCGGCCCCGGCTCCACCTTGTAATTGGAAACTTTCACGATCGCGCGGAAGAAACCCTCGTCATCCGTCACCGAAACGACGCGCGCGCGCTCCACCCCTTCCACCAGCACCTTGATGTTTCCGTCGCCCTGCTTCAGGCTCTGGACAATATTCACGATGCAGCCAACGCTGTAGATCTCACCCGGACGCGGCTCGTCCGTCGAGGCATCATGCTGCGTGGCGAGGAAAATCTTCTTGTCACCGGCCATCGCCTCTTCGAGCGCCCTCACGCTCGATTCACGCCCCACTACAAACGGGGTCATCATGAACGGGAAGATCACGACGTCCCGGATGGGCATCATCGGCAGGCGTCTGGTATCGGACTTTTCTTTCGAGGTCAACATTTAAGTTCCGTTCTTCGTCTTAACAAGTGCTCCCCCCATTGTAGTGCGTGTATTTTTGCCTTACATGTTGTCTTTGGGAAAGGGGCGTTCTGTATCTAACAGATGACAGAGGTAGTATCGGGGATTCACCCGAAGATTTCGAGTCTCTTTCACGCAACCCGATTTCCGCAGGACGTAGTCCTTCGGACTATTCCGCGTTGCCCTCCACGACGCCCTTGACTCATGGAATCTCCCCAATCCTTCTCAACAGCGGCGTCATCGTCAACCCCTGCACAAACACCGAAAACGCCACCACCGCGAAACTCACCATCTCGATTTCGTTCCGCCGGGAAATCGATTCCGGCAGTCCGAGCGCAAGCGCCAGCGCCAGCGCGCCGCGCAATCCGCCCCAGAACATCGCGTTCTGGTGTTTCATCTTCACGCGCGATTCACTCCGGATAAACAATGCACAGCAGGGATAAATCGCCGCCGCCCGGCTTACCAGCACCACAGCCACTGCCGCGATCGCCGGAACGATGGCAAACTCGCGCCCCTCTCCGCTCACCCCGATCAGCAGGAAAATGACCGAATTCGCCACGAACGCGGCATACTCCCAGAACGCCAGCACCGCCTCCTGCCCCCGCGGCGAGATCACCCCGCGCCGCGTCGAACTCGCCATCGCCAGCCCCGCGCTGATCGTGGCCAGCACCCCGGATGTCCCCAGATGATCGGCCAGCAGGAATGACCCGTACGCCGCCACGGTCGTCAGCGTGATCTCCACGAGATGATCCTGCGTCCGCCACGCCAGCAGGCTCGCCGCTGCCCCCACCGCGGCGCCGCACAACACTCCGCCGCCGATCATCCGGACCAGCATCGCGGCCACATCTGCCGTCGTGACCGATTGGCCCCCCACAATCGCCACCACCACAGCGAAGGCCACCGCCGCCGTTCCGTCGTTAAACAAACTTTCCGATTCGATCAGCACCAGCAGCCGCCCGTGCGCCTTCGCATCGCGAAACGTCGCAATCACAGACACCGGATCGGTCGCCGCGATCAGCGCCCCGAACACCAGCGCCGCGGACCATTCCCAGTTCGCCAGCAGATGCATCCCCGCGGCCGTGATGGCGCCCGAAATCACCACACCCAGCGTCGCCAGAGTGCCGATCAGCCGGAAATCGCGCTGCACCTGGCGCCAGTTCAGACAAAGCGCGGCTTCAAAAAGCAGCGGCGGCAGCAGGGCCGTAAAAATCAGGTCCCGCGTCAGCTTGAGATGTGGTGTGAATGGCAATGCCGCGAAGGTGAGTCCGGCGGCGACAAGTCCCGCGCTGTATGGCAGCCGCAGCCGCCGCGACAGCATCGCCACAACCGAGGCGATGAGCAGCAGCAGCAGAGCATTCTCGAACGTTCTGTCGATGATCCCGATTGCTCTATCGTGACACGCAGGGCCAGCCTGTTACGAATGTTCGAGCGATAGTGAAGCGAACCTGAGCTCCCTCCGGAGCTGCTCTGAATTCGACGTTCGCGCCAGCACATCATACCCGCGCAGCCGCAGCACGGTGCGCCACAAATCTTCATCCACCCGCGGCGACGCCAGCAGAATACGAGGCCGTGACGGCATCCCCGCCAGACGCCGCACCCCTTCATGCCAGTCCGTAAACGGAAGGTTGCTGTCGTAGATCACAATTCGGATGGTCTTCGAGGAACAGACCGTCAGTCCGCGGCTCACCGAAGCCGCCCACTCCGCCGTCCACCCGGACGCGCATGCCGCGTTCAGAATGCATGAATACAACGCAAGATCCGCCGTTACCGCCAGAATTCCCGGATCCCCGCCATCCTCTATGGGAGTTCCGTCACTTAATAAATGCGGCACCAGAGCCACCCTGTGCAGAATCCTCCGCATCCCACCCTTCAGCCGTGTCACCACCTTGCTGTTAGAACCCACGTTTCGAGCCCTCGCAATTCCCGTACCGAAAGCTATTCTGGTTATATAGCCATGCCCACGCCCACCCGCGTCATGATTGCCGATGACCATCCCCTCGTTCGCAGCGGCCTCCGCGTCCTCCTTGAACGCGAAGGAGAGTTCCACGTCGTCGCGGAAGCCGCCGACGGATACGAGGCGATCGATCTCGCTGCGCTCCACAAGCCTGAAGTCATTCTGCTCGACGTCGGCATGCCGCGTCTCAGCGGCCCCGACGCAGCCATGAGTATTTCACAGAAAGTGCCCGGCGTGCGAATCGTCATGGTCAGCATGCATTCCGACGAAGCCTACGTACTGCGCGCTCTCAAAGCCGGTGCTCGCGGCTATCTCCTCAAAGCTTCACCGGAAGCCGATGTCCTCGCCGCCGTCCGCGCCGTCGCCGCCGGCAACGCATACTTCAGTCCCAGCATCACGAAACTCCTCGTCGAGGAATACGTCCTCGAAGCCCGCCGCCGCGGCGTCGATGATTCCTACGATCTGCTCAGCGTCCGCGAAAAAGAGATTCTGCTTCTTCTCGCCTCCGGCAAAAGCAACCGCGACATTGCCGACGAACTCCATATCTCTGTCTCGACTGTGGAAACCCACCGCAACAACGTCTTTCAGAAACTTCACCTGCATAACCTTGCAGAGCTGATTCTCTACGCCGTGCGAAAAGGACTCATCTCATGAGCGTGATCTGCGCCATCTGAGGCCGGCTCACGTACTCGGCACCGGCCGCGCCTCCTGAAACTCTCCGCCCGAATCCCCGCTCTGGTGCCCCGCCGGCAACGGCAGCGTAAACACCACCGCCGTCCCGAGACCCGGCTGCGATTTCACTTCCAGCTTCCCGGCCAGATGTTCCACCCGTTCCTGCATCCCCAGAATTCCCAGCCCGGCTTCGGTAGCCGGCTGGAAGCCTTTGCCGTCGTCTCTCACCGACAGCACCAGCAACCCATCGCGCTCGGAAATCTGAATCCTCACCTGCCGCGCCGACGCATGGCGCGATGCGTTGCGGACCGCTTCCTGCACAATCCGGAACACGCAGGTTCGATGCTCTTCCGGCAGATCGTCCACAAACGCTTCCGCCTCCACTTCCACCGCCATCGGACCCGTGCGCGAAACCTCGCGCGCATACCACTTGAGTGCCGGCACCAGCCCCAGATCGTCCAGCATCGTCGGCCGCAGCAGCAGCGAAAGATTCCGCACCACCCTCGCATTGCGCTCCGTCATGTCTTCCACCAGTTGCAGTTGGCGGAACGCTTCCACCGTATTCCCTTCCTTCACCGCGGACCGGAGATTTCCCAGCCCCAGCATGATCGCCGAAAGCACCTGCCCGACTTCGTCATGCAGCTCGCGCGAAATACGCCGCCGCTCGCTTTCCTGCGCGGAGAGGAGATCCGCGGAAAGCTTCTTCAGTTCTTCCCGCGTGCTCACGATCTCCTCAAACCGCGCGTGCGCCTCACCTTCGAGCCGCAGCAGCCGCCACAGCGCCACGCCCGCCAGCGCCAGCCCCAGCGCAACCGCCAGCAGCAATACGAAAATCAGCCTGGTCCGTATCGAACCAAGCATGACGTCTACTACCTGGCTGCTCTGATCGAGCTGTGCTTCGCTGATACTCTGGATACGGTCCGCCAGACCAAGCGCACTCGTCCGGCGCGGCAGCAGTTCATTCTGTACAAACGATGACGACCGTTCCTTCCGCTCCGCAAGGCTCCAGTTCAGCACCGGCGTGATCGCGTGCATGTAGGATGCGAGCTCTTCGGAAAATTGCCGGAACGACTTCTCTTCGCCGCTCCGCACGAGGCCACGGTACTTCGCAACGCCATCTTCGATTTCGCGCTGTGTCTCGAGGAACTGCTCGCTGTGCTCACGCGCCAGCGCTTCGTCCGTATCCAGAAGGAAATCGCGAATGTGCGTGCCGGAGGTGTAGATCTCGGCGCGCAGAGCCTGCAGAACTCGGTCGCGCGCCATGTACTCGGCACGAATGCCGTCCTCACGCGTCCGTATATCCGAGAGAGCCGAAATCGCGCTCACTCCGAGGAAGCCCATCAGGAAGAGCAGACCGCCGAAGCCAAGGAAGAATATAATTCTTGTCTGGCGGTGAGATAAGCCCTCTCGCAGGATTGCCGCCGAGAATTTGTCCGGAGACATATGTCAGGCTTCGTTACGATCATAAAACAGTATGTAACCTTCCTCCATACGGTCGGGCCCGTATTTTCAGATAATTCCGAGCCAGGAGCCCCCGGCCCGCTGGCGGAAAAAATTCCTATAAATACCGTGGCGGGGGGATGCCGCCACGAGGGCGGTCTCGCTATCTTGAAGGGGTTGAATCGTCTCTTCACCACGCAAATTGCCGCCGTTCTCGCGCTGGCCGCGGTTATTTCCTCCTGTCACAGCGCGGAAAGTGCTTCCCGGACCGCCGCACCTGCGGATCAGAACCAGACTACGGTCAGCACCGTTGCGGTGAAATCGCAGCCGGTAGCCCAATACCTGACCCTCAGCTCGGAGCTGGTACCCGATCAGGAGATCGATGTCTACGCCAAAGTCGCGGGTTATGTCAAAACTCTGAATGTCGATTACGGGACCCGGGTCAAAAAGGGCCAGGTGATGGCGATCCTGGAAGTTCCGGAATTGCAGGCGACGCTGGATGAGGACAACGCCTCAATCAAGGCCCAGCAGGACGAGGTGGCCCGCGCGAAAAGCGACGTGGCGCGCGCCAACGCCCAGCACCAGATTCTTCACCTCCAGTACCAGCGGCTCAAGGGAGTCTCGGAGACGAAATCCGGTCTGGTCGCGCAGCAGGAAGTCGACGACGCGCAGGGCAGGGATCTCGCTGCTGAGTCCGCAACAGCCGCGGCGCAGGGCGCCTATCAGGCGGCGCAGAGCCAGCTTGCCGTCGCGAAAGCCCGGCTCTCCCATGACCAGGCGCTCTTCGATTACTCAAAGATTACAGCGCCGTTTGATGGCGTAGTCACTCAGCGATACGCAAATCTTGGCGCCCTGATGCAGGCTGGCACTTCCTCCACGCAGGCAACCCCGCTCGTTCGCCTCTCCAAGGATGATGTTCTCCGCCTGGTGATTCCCGTCTCCGAATCGGACGTCAAATACATTCACGTCGGCGATCCGGTCAGTGTGCGCGTCCCCTCCATGAATGAGAATGTGAAGGGTAAAGTGGCGCGCTTCGCTGACAGTGTCAACATGTCCACCCGCACCATGCACACTGAGGTAGACGTGCCCAATCCCAAAGGAATTCTCGTCCCCGGAACTTACGCCGAGGCTGATATCCAGCTCAATCGCTCTGGCAACGCGCTGGTCGTACCTCTGCAGGCGCTCGATCGCTCCGGTGATACGGCCTCGGTCATGGTGGTCAAAGATAATCGTGTCGAAGCCCGCAAGGTGACCCCGGGAATCCAGATGCAGGACGTCGTCGAAATCGAAAACGGCGTCTCTGCCGGAGACCAGGTGATCGTCAGCGAGCGCGGCGGCCTGACCGACGGCCAGACCGTGGTAGCGAAACCCCTTCAGGCGATCGCGTGGCAGCAGGAGACGAGCCAAAAGTAACCCATGTCCGGCTTCTCCATACGTAATCCCTACTTCATCATCGTCATTTGTCTCTCGGTCGTCATCCTGGGAATTGTGGGCGTCCTCGGAATGCCGGTGGACTTGTTCCCTCCCATCAACCTCCCGCAGGTTGTGGTGGCGACTTTCTACTCGGGCATGCCGCCGCAGGATATTGAAGCCAATATCACTGCTCCCCTCGAGCGCTTCTTCACCCTCGCCAGCGGTATCGATCACATGGAATCTCACTCCATCCTCGGGGTGAGCATGATCCGCGTATTCTTTTCATCGAATACGGACGCGGACGCCGACGTCACTCAGCTTTCCAACCTGGCTCTCGCCGACCTCAAGCGTCTTCCTCCCGGAACGCTCCCGCCGGTGGTCCTGAAGTCGGACGCATCGAGCCTCCCGGTCTGTCTCGTCGCCGTGAAGGGCGCGGGACTCACCGAAACTCAGCTTCATGATTACGCGCAGTTCGCCATTCGTAACCAGATTGTCACGGTTCCCGGCGTTTCCATTCCTGCCACCTTCGGCGGCAAATACCGCCAGATCATGATCCACGTCGATCCGTACAAGCTCTTTTCACGCGAGCTCAGCCCGATGGATGTGGTCAACGCGGTCAACAACCAGAACCTCATTCTCCCCGCCGGCGACGTGAAGATGGGGCCGTATGACTACTACATCTATTCGAACAGCCTCGTCGACAATATGTCCGAGCTGAACGAGGTACCGCTCAAAACGCAGGGTGGATCCTGGGTGCGAGTCGGTGACGTCGGCAATGCGGAAGACTCGAGCGCCACGCAGTACAACATCGTCCGCGTCGCCGGTCAGAAATCCAGCTATATCCCTATCCTCAAGCAGGGCGGCGATACCAACACGATTTCGGTCGTCCAGGGTGTCCGCGAGATCGCTGGCCATCTCTTCGACATTCCGAAGCAGATGTCGGCGGACATCCTGTTCGATCAGTCGGTCTTCGTGAAGGAGGCCATCAATACGGTCTTCCATGAGACCCTGATCGGTCTGGCCCTCACCAGTATTCTCATTCTTCTGTTCCTCGGGAATTTCCGCGCCACTACCGCCGTGCTGCTGTCGGTACCGCTCTCGGCGCTCGCCACCATGATCGTGCTGCACCTCGGCAATGCGACCATCAACACGATGATTCTCGGCGGCCTCGCGCTGGCCTTCTCCCGCGTTATCGACAACTCGGTCATCTCGATCGAGAACATCTACCGGCATATAGAAATGGGCTCGCTGCCCAGAATCGCAGCCGAAGTGGGCGCTCAGGAAGTCACGCTTGCGGTACTCGCCGCGACGCTGGTCGCTGTCGTCGACTTCTTCCCTGTGACGCTGCTGTTCGGAGTGAGTAAGTTCCTCTTCTCCGCCCTCGCGCTTTCCTTCTGTATCGCGCTGGTGCTCTCGTTCGTGGTCGCGGTCACCGTGATTCCGCTGTTCTGCTCAAAGTTCCTCAAGCCGCATTCGCATGAGGAGGAACACAAGGGCTTCAATGCTGCCTTCAATCGTGGATTCAACGCGGTTCTCAACGTTTACGAGAAAGTCGTCCGTCAGGCCGTTCGCGTTCCCAAAATGACGGTCGGTATCCTCCTGGCTGCATTCGCCGCGAGCCTGCTGCTCTTCCCCTTCCTCGGACTTTCCTTCTTCCCGCGCTCGGATGCCGGTCAGTTTACGATCAACCTCAAAGCGCCGACTGGCTCGCGTCTCGAACTCACCAATGAGTACGTCGCCCGGGTGGAAGACCTCGTCAAACATACGATCTCGCCTGAGGACTACCGCATTACTGTTTCGAACATCGGCGTGGTCAACGACCTCTCGTCGCTCTACACCACCAACTCTGGCGAATATACCGCGACGATCCAGACCCAGCTCACCGACGACCATAAAACCAGTAGCTTCGTATACATGGACCGCATCCAGCAGGCGATCCATAAGCAGTACCCGGAACTGAGAACCTTCGTGCAGAGCGGTTCGATGGTGGATGCCGTGCTCAACACCGGCATGCCAGCGCCGATCGACGTGCAGGTGACCAGTTCTGACCTTCCGGCTGACTTCAAGCTCGCCCAGCAGCTCGCCTCGAAAATCGTTTCGATCGATAACGTCGGACAGGTCTATATCCCGCAGGATATGGATTATCCCGGTCTGCGTATGGAAGTGGACCGCGTCCACGCTGCCGAACTCGGCCTCAGCCAGAAGGAAATCGTCGATAACGTGATCACCGCGCTCAATTCCAACTCGATGATCGCGCCCAACTACTGGTCGGATAAGAAGACCGGCAACAATTACTTCCTCACTGTCCAGTACTACGAAAACGGCTCCGCGGCCATTCATACCCCGCTCGACCTGAAAAATAGTCCGCTGCGTGCTCCCAACCTGAAAAAGCCCACCACGCTCGATACGGTCGTAAAACTGGTGAATCTGCAGAGCCCGACCGAAGTCGATCACTACCAGATCCAGCGCACGGCTGATGTCTACGTCACGACGAAGACAGAAGACCTCAACCGCGTCACTAATGCAATCCAGCATCTGGTGGATACGAT
>CAZPZE010000926.1:0-6730 GCA_964590625.1 uncultured Solibacteraceae bacterium | reverse complement strand
TTCGCCGGTCGTAGTGACGACTCGGGTGGGAATGGGCGGCTTCTCTTCGTTAATCCGCGTGCCGATCCATCCGAGGACAGAGAACGACGCCGCCATGACAAGGGCAAATGCGATCCAGAGTTTTTTCATATTTCCGTTGCTTTCGGAGTGAGAGAGATTTGATAGAGATTTGCATCGACTGCAGGCTTCGGCGCCCGCGCCCGGGTGAGCGCAATGTTCAGCGCGAAAAGTGTAATGGCAGTCATTTCGATCACGGCGGAAACCGGCAGGACGTGCCATGCGAAACGCAGATAGCCTTCATATGCCGGAATTTCCGAGGAAACGCGAAGCAGACAGCCGAGATTGAGCAGCACCCCGGAGAGCAGCATCAGGGAGCGGCTGAAGAGCTCGCGTCCGCCGAAAAACGCGGGCAGGATGCGCGGTGCGATCGCAAAGATCATGCCGGCGAGAAAACCGACGGTGAGGGCGTGACGCGAAGCGCCCCAGATGCCGCCGCTGCGATCGGCGGCCACGGCCCACACACTGAGTACCGCGGAGATGGTGAGCCAGGCATAACTCAGCCGGATGAACGCCGGGAAAGAGCCGTGAACGCTGCCCGGAATCGCGGGCTTTTCCGCGCGCGAGAAAATTCTCAGCGAGTCGGTTGCCGCGAGCGCGGCTGCGAGAAGCGTGAAAGACGCGGGCTCGAAATATCCCGCGAGCGCCGCAGTGACGCCGCACGCGGTCAGCAGCAGGGCGAATCCGAGTCCACGCGTGCGTGAGCGCGGCAGTCCCATGAAGGCCGGCAGCCATCGCGCGTTGAAGCCCCAGACGGCGAGTACAGGCACACCCCACGTCGCCAGCACCAGAAAGCGCTGGTCGAGACCATGCGGAATCTCAGGTGCGGCCGCGTGGAGCGCCAGGAAGATCGTGAGGGCCGCATTGAATATCAGCAGCGACAGGAAACCGAAAGTGGAGGCAACCACGAGCAGCATCCACATCTCGGGACGCCGCCGCGGCCCGCTCGATTTGTGATTGCTGATCGTGAGAAAGAAAATCAGAAAGCCGGCGAGTTCCAGAATGGCCGAGAGCGGCAGGAGAACTCTCCACTGCCAAAGCGTGACGTTCGCGCACCAGCGCATCAGAACGCCGGCGGTCCATAACGCCCAGCTGGACCACGCACAGCGCGCGGCGAAAGGGGGAATCGCTCCCATCTTCGACAGCGAATAGTAGCCAATGCCGATAATGAACGTGCCGAGCCAGCCGAAGATCTGCGCGTGTCCGTGAGCCTGGATCCATGCCGGTGAAAGCGAGGCGGCCGAGTGGTCGGCGCTGATGGAGAGCAGATTCCAGACGCCGAGAAACGTTCCCGGCAACAGCATGAAAAGCAGCCCGGTCGCGATATATGCAGTGAGAACGCGGCCGAGCGCGCGCTCGGAGGAAATCGATGACGACGGGGTCACGGGACCGCAATAATGCATAAATCCCGCCATCGCGGCCAGCGGCGAAATGCTGAAAACAAAGCATCGACGATAGTCCGATCGATTGCCGTGCGTGAGATCGCGCAATTCAGCGGACGGCTATAGCGCAGCTCCTGAGGCCTGGCACATATAATGACGAGCGATGAACGCGTGGATTCGAAAGCTTCACCTGTACTCCGGTCTGCTCAACTTCTCCGTCCTCATGGTGTTCGGGATCGCGGGGCTGGTGGCAACCTTCCACGCACCCGATATTTTCGAGCAGCCGAGCGTTCACACCATCACGACGCAGGACTTCGGCGCGCCACCTTCCGCTTCCGATAAAGAAGTGATGGCGGCGATCGCCCAGGCGCTTCAGATCCGCATGGCGGAACTGCCGAACCCGCACCGCAATGCGCAGCACCAGCTGACGGCCGATTTCTACGACGCCAACGGCATGCGGCGCGTGACGCTGCTCGAGCCCGAGCACCGCTTCCAGGTGGAAACCCGGCGCAACAACATCTGGCGATTTATCGACAACCTGCATGCGACCACATTCCGCGAGGGTGCCGGCTGGAGCGCGCAGCACCTGTGGGGCTGGTATACGGAGATTGCGACGTTATCCATGATCTGGATGATCGTGAGCGGCCTCTGGCTGGGATTCGGCCAGCGATGGAATTTTCGCTGGACGCAGATATCCGCGGCGATCGGCGTGATCGCATTCGCCGTTCTTTACTACCTGGAGAAATAAGGCCGATGTACAGAACGATTCGAACCCTGCATCTGATCCTTGGCCTTGTGAGCTCGCTGTTTCTGCTGCTCTACGCGGTGAGCGCGCTCCAGATGGCGCATCGTGTGAAGCTGCACCCAACTGTCACCGAGGAAGACATCTCGCTCCCCGCAGGTCTGGCGGCGAGACCCGTGGCTCTCCAGTTGATGAACACGCGAAGCATCGACGGCGAAATGAGCGCCGTGCAGACGAATCCCGCGGGCCTTCGCTTCAACATCACGCGGCCAGGCGCGCAATGGACCATCACCTACCAGCCGGCCACAGGCCAGACGCACCTGCACACCGAACGCCGCGACTTGCTCGGCATGCTGAACCGCCTGCACCATCTGAACGGACTGCGTCATGACGACCTGACGCTGACGGCGTGGGGCTGGGCGCTGGCGATTATCTCCGTGTTTCTGATCGCGCTGGGCCTGACTGGGGTCTATCTCTGGTTCCGTCTCCACAATGAGCGGACGATCGGCTCTATCCTGCTGGCCGCTAATTTGGCCGTTTCGCTGCTGCTGATGGTGACGCTGCGTTTCTGAGCGCTAAGCGGCGAGCGCCTGCGCTCCGGCGCCGTTGACGCTGACTTCGATGCGCGGGGAGCTCAGCAGCGTGTTGTGGATTAAGCATTTCTTCACCGCCCGAAGCACTCCCTGGTGATGCTGATCTTCGAGCAGCGGCATCGTCACATCAATGCGAAAAGAACTGAGCCGCGCGGGGTTAGCGGCTTTGCCGGCTTCCACACGAACGGTGAGTCCGTCAGCCGGGATGCCGCGTACTTTGAGGTATTCCACGGCATAGTATCCGGCGCATGTCCCGAGCGCGGCCAGAAGGAATTCCGGCGGCGTCATGCCGGAATCGGTGCCACCGCTCGGGATCGGCTGATCGCACAGCGTACGATGGCCGCGCGCGTCGGATTCGAATCGGACTCCGTCGAGATACCTGACATCCACCTGGGTCATGTTTTCCTCGCTCCGAAAGATGCAGTTTCCTGGCCAAAGTGACAGCGGTTCTGGCTCAATATGCGGGGATATTCGGGTGCGTGCTGTGACGCAGGTCAGGCCCGCGAGATTGCGCGACAGGCCGCGGCATTTTCGGGATTCGGCGATAACGCTTTTGAATTCAGCGTTTCCGGAAATGGGTGGGGAATTGCACCCACTACGCGCATCGCGCTGCCCGGATAGTCACAGGCAAGCGGACGGAGACTGTATGAAGCGCCATTTTGCTCTGATCGTTCTGATTCTGTCGGTCGCGCTGGCAGCGCCGGTTTCAGCCACTGCCGCAGCCACCCGCCTTCACCCGATGACAGCATCGCTTCATGTCGGATTGCAGGGACACACCGGTTCCGGCACACGCATCGGGCTTGAGCTGAAGGACGCCTTTACGCTGTTGATTTTCGTTCTGGCCGCCGCGCAAGTCTGGCTTTTTGCGCCTGTTCTGACCCGCTTCGCCGCCAGACCGCCCGAAAAAGCGGCAATGTGCCGCTGGTGCCGGTTCCGCTGAAACGGTTCAATCGTGCGGGCGACGCAAAGAAAACATCAACAAATCTCCGCGTTCCCTGATATATAATTTACGAAATCTAGAAGTGGGATTTTGTACTTTATGCGACATCGATCTACCCCCGGCAACCTCCATGGGCTGCCCGCATTTCTGACGATCCTGGTCTGCGCACTGACACCGTTCAGCGCCAACGCCTCCGGCCTGATCCCCGGTTCTTTCCTGACCGCCTCGGTCAACAATGTATGGGGCGTTGCCGGAGGTTGCGGCATCACGAGCTCTGGCATTATCGACGTTCCCACGGCGCAAATCCAGCAAGACTGCGAGGTCGACTATACGACCACGGCCGGGCTGCCTTCCACGGTGGTGATGAAGGGTGGGGCTCAAACCGGGTTGAACTCCATCAGCATGTACGACTCGGCGTACTGGACCAATCTGGGAGCGCCTGATTTTACTGGTGGGAACTGGGGATCAACAGCCTCATTCGCCAGCATCTCGGGTGGGCAGAGTCACCTGATTTTTGCTGTCGAGAATAAAGATCCCTTGCTGGCCATCACGTTCTCGATGTCCAGCACCCTGAGTTTGTCCGGTACGATGACATACTCCGGCGACCGCTTTTCCACGGATCCCAACCTGCTTCCATGGGAAGGAGAAGAGATCGGCATTCTGAGTCTGAATCTGAACGGTGCGGGGAGCGGCTGCAATCTTGACCTGGGAACGAACCAATGGCAACAGGCGGAACAGACGACTCCGGGCCAATATGCGTTCGCGCAAAGCTGCACCGCAGCGACGAACACGGTCACGATCGCCCCAAATGGCTACGCGACGCTCATCCTGGATCTCAACGCGGCGAATAAGGCCCTTGCGAGCAACATCGTGACGCAGCTCTCGGGCGGGGACTACGGTATCGACGTGGATTTCTCTCATACGGCCGCTCTTTCAAACTTCCAGTTCCTCGTGAATGGCGCAGCTGCGGATCCCTCGGCGATAGACATCGTTTCAGGTACCCTCCGCATGACAAGCGCGGGTATTCAGGACACAGCGGTGCCTGAGCCGGGCACGCTTGTGCTGTTTGGCGGGGGACTGATCGCCTTTGGTTTCCTGAAGCGGCGCGAGCGCCCGCGCCCTTCGTGCCAGTAGTACCTGTCGCCGCGCCTGACCCAGCGGCCTTCTTCCCAGCGGCGCCGATGGAGTGGAACGCGCTCGCAGTCGCCCGGCATCCACACGTCCGGGCAGCGTCGCGCCACGTCCAATGTCCGTGAATCCAGAAAAATCCCGGCCCGGCGCAACCCGAGAGGGCAAGAGCCGCTGCAAACATCGCGCTCACCATCCGGGCGTCCGGGATACCCAGGAAGCGTCTGTAGCGGCGACTTCTTCGAGGACAAGGACCGCGCGGACTGAGGCCCCTCACGTGCGGTGATCTCTTCCGACGGGAAGAGGTTCACGCAAATGCGTTCTCAGATCAAACTCGGGCGGATTTTCGGAATTCAGATCGGCCTGCACTACAGCTGGTTTGTCATCGCGTTTCTGATTGTGATTTCGCTTGCATCGCTGTTCCGGCAGGACAATCCTGACTGGAGCCGGGGACTTGTCGCGCTTCTGGCGCTCTCGGCGGCGCTGCTGTTCTTCTTCTCGCTGCTGCTGCACGAGCTCTCGCACTCGGTGTTCGCCCGGTCGCAGGGTCTGCCGGTGCGTGAAATCACGCTCTTTGCGCTGGGTGGCGTTTCGCAGATCGAAAAGAATCCGGCAAACGCCCGCACCGAATTCTGGATGGCTTTCGTCGGGCCGCTGACAAGCGCCGCGCTTGGGGTCGGGTTCCGGCTCCTCGATTACCTGACCGGTCCCGCCGCTTCGCCCGCGGCCGCGCTGTTCGGGTGGCTGGGTTACATCAACCTTGCGCTCGCCGGCTTCAACCTGATCCCGGGAGACCCGCTCGATGGCGGCCGCATTCTCCGCGCGGCCATCTGGTGGAAAACCGGCGACCAGGAGCGATCCACCCGCATCGCGGCGCGGGTTGGTCAGATCGTCGGCGGCATCTTCATCGCGTTCGGAATCGTGCAGGCGTTCAGTGGCGCGGGAATCGGCGGGCTGTGGATCGCCTTCATCGGATGGTTCCTCCTCCAGGCCGCCGGAGAGAGCTATCTGCAAAGCACCCTGCAGGACGCGCTGGCCGGAATCCGGGTCGGCGACATCATGTCGCATGAGTGCACCGCCATTGACGGCAATATGAACATCCAGACGTTTGTCGACGACTGGCTGCTGAGAAGCGCGAGCCGCTGCTTTCTCGTGATGATCAATGGTGAACTCGCCGGAATGATCACGCCGGCTGAGGTCAAACGCATCGAACGCGCGCGCTGGCCGTACATAACGGTGTCCGATGCCATGCGCCACCTGGAAGACATGCGCACCATCACACCCGATACGCCGGTGCAGACGGCGATCGAGATTCTGGTGCAGGAGGATCTGAATCAACTGCCGGTCGTGGATCATGGCAGTGTGCTCGGCTTGTTCAGCCGCGCACAGTTTCTCAAGTTCCTCCAGACACGCGCCGAACTCCACGCCTGATCGATTGCCGTTTCCCGCAATTCGATGGTTTTTGCCGTCGGTTTTATATAATGCTCCCGATGGACTCTACGCCCGCCGTTCTGGTGACCGGCGCCAGCCGCGGGCTCGGCCGCGGTATCGCCCAGGCCTGCAGCCGCTGCGGTTTTCACGTCGCCATTCACTATTCGACCAATCAGCAGGCCGCGCTCGAAACCGTTGCGCTCTGCCAGGCTCAGGCAGCCAGCCCGGATCAGCGATTCGTTCCCGTGCCCGGTGATATCGCGATCGCCGCTGATCGTGCCGCGCTGTTCGAACGCACGCTTGGAGCCTTCGGACGTCTCGACGCGCTCGTGAACCACGCGGGCATTGCGCCCACCGTTCGCGCGGACCTCACCGAAACAGCCGAGGAGAGCTTCGATCGCCTCCTTTCCGTCAATTTGAAGGGGCCTCATTTTCTCTCGCAGCTCGCCGCGAACCA
>CAZPZE010000925.1:0-2646 GCA_964590625.1 uncultured Solibacteraceae bacterium | reverse complement strand
GATCAGCACATCGCCGGGCTCCATCGGAATGGTCTGTTCCTCATAGACCAATGACGGAAACGCACCCACCACCGAGCCGGTGACTTCGAGAAAACGGTAGCCATCGCGCTGGATGAGCAGCGGCGGCAGGTGGCCGGCGTTCGTGTAGGTCAGGCTGCGGTTCTCGTCGTTATAAAGTCCGAAGAAAAACGTGGCGTATTTTTCCGGTGATGTATTCGCGTACAGCAGCCGGTTGAGACGCGCGACGCTCACTGACGGCCGGTAATCCTCGCCGCCTTCGGAAAGCTGCGTTCGCATGATGGATTGAATCGACGCCATCAGCAGCGCAGCGGAAATGCCCTTGCCCGCGACGTCGCCCAGCGCCAGCGCCAGTTCGCCGTGAGCGGCGGCGAAGTAGTCGTAGTAGTCGCCGGAAACGCTGCTGGCCGCGTGGCACACCCCCATCATTTCAACGGTGCGAGCCGAAGGCGGACGCAGCGGAAACAGCCGCGTCTGCACTTCGCTCGCGATCGCAATTTCCGATTGCAGGCGTTCCCGCTCACGCGCGACGGCGACAAACTGGCCGAGCTGATCCGCCATGTTGTTGAACGAGCGGCTGAGATCCGCGAGCTGATCGCGGCCCTTCGCCGGAATGCGATGGACGAGATCGCCCTGCCCAATGTGCGTGGTGCCCTCATAGAGATCATGCACCGCGCCGGTAATGCGGCGTGTCATCGAAATTCCGATATAGATGGAGACGAGCCAGGCAACGCCGAGCAGCGCCGCCACCAGATAAAAGATAGTAAGGAGTCCTTCCAGATTGCTGCCGACATCGGTCTGGGTGATGATGCCGATGAGTGCCGATGGGCGCGTGATCAGAATGGCGGGCGTCACCATTTCTGAGTTCGGACGGTCCCACGACGCGATGCGTACGAGCGGCAGCCACGTCACTTCGAGATCAATCACGCTGTGCGCCGGCGGCAGAAGTCCTGCGCTCGAGTCGCCGAAATAAACATCGCCAACCCGAACTGGTTTGCCAGCCTTCGTTTCAACCTTTTCATGCGGAGGCACGGGTAGTTTGATACTCCCCAAACCGCGCACAAGCGTGGCCTGATCCTCGAGGCTGAGCGAGCGCAGGATGAGAGCTTTGTTGCGCCCACGCGTCACCAGCGACATGAGGTAATGCCGGCCGTCTTTGTAGACTATGCCGGTGTAGTCGGTCCAGCCCGAGGGCGGCATTTCGATCACAGCATCTGCCGGATAGCGAAACGTCGAATCGCCGGTGACCACAACCTCGAAATCCGGAATGCCTGTCGCGGTCAGATGCCGTGCTGTGGAGAGGCGGTCTTCCGGCAATTCCGCGGCGAGCAGCCTCGCGGCCCTCTCCACTTCCTGATTGCGGCGATCGAGAGCGGTGCTCAGCAGGTAGCTTGCCATCTGGCCCATCAGCAGATATCCGGCGACAAAGATCAGGGCGAGGATCAGGGTGATCGGCACCACGGCGATGAACATGTAGGTGACGATCAGCCGGTTGCGAACTTTCCAGACCACACGCGCTCGCTCGCGGAAGGCGATGACGATCGCCCAGATCGCCACGACTATGGTGAGGTCGACGCGGCCGGAGCCCAACGCAAACAGCAGCACGTCCAGGGCGAGCAGCGCAAGGAAGACCATGCGCAGGGCCGTGATCCTGATGCCGCCGATGGTTGGCCAGTTCAAGGCTACTCTTTGCTCCTGTCGGGAACCTGCTCTTTCGAGGGGATCGGCTCGTCGGGTTTCACGCTGGGCGCGATAGCCGGCACTTCGGCTTCCGGCGTTCCGATCTGTTCAGTCAGAGTACGCTGCAGAATTTCGAGCGCGGATTCCGGCGTATCCGCGAAATGGAAGAGGCTCATGTCCTCCGGCGAGATGGTTCCGTACTTCACCAGCGCGTCGAAATTTACCACTTCCTTCCAGAACGCGGTGCCGTAGAGGATGATCGTGATTTTCTTGGCGATTTTGCGCGTCTGGACCAGCGTGAGAATTTCGAACAACTCGTCCATGGTGCCGAACCCGCCGGGAAAAACCACCAGCGCTTTCGCCATATAGGCGAACCAGAACTTGCGCATGAAGAAGTAGTGGAATTCGAAGCTCAGTTCGCGCGTGATGTAGGGGTTCGGGAATTGCTCGAACGGAAGACCGATGTTGAGGCCGATGTTTTTCCCGCGCGCGTCCGAGGCCCCGCGATTGGCGGCTTCCATAATGCCGGGGCCGCCGCCCGAGCAGACGACGAACCGGTAGGTGCGCTCGCGGAACGTTTTCGCCCACGTGGTGACCAGCGCCGCGAGAGCTCGGGCGTCCTTATAGTAACTGCCCAGGGGGCCGTCCTCCTGGATGCGCGCGGAGCCGAAAAAAACCACGGTGTCGCGGATGCGCTGCCGGCGCAGATGCGAGAGCGGCTCGAGGTATTCCGAGATGATGCGGAGCGGCCGGGCGTCGGGGCTCTGCAGAAAGGGTTCGTTTTTATAGGCGAGGAGCGGACGCGAGTCCGCCGTCGAATTTTCAGACATGATCTTTTTTCGCGGCCCTCTTCAGTTCGCGAACGTCGCGAAGAATTTCGGGTAACTTCTGGAATGCGGTGATGGCCCGGAGCCATTCGGAAGCCTCGAACGCGGGCGATCCCGAGAG
>CAZPZE010000924.1:0-4177 GCA_964590625.1 uncultured Solibacteraceae bacterium | reverse complement strand
AGCGCGTTCGATTCCTGGTTCACGGCGGCCGATACGAAGAAGTCCGGCGCGGTGACCGAAGCTCAGCTCGTCACCGCCCTGCAGGGTCCGCTGCCGATCGCGCCGATCGTGAACGCATTCGATACGTGGGGCAATTCGATTCCGCTGACGCCCGCGCAGAACGAAGTGGACGCCATGATGGCGGCGCTGCCTGCCACCCCCGGCGCGAAACCGGCGAAGGCGCGCAAGGTGCTTGTGTTCGCCCACACAGGCCCTGGCGGATGGGTCCACGGCTCGATCCCCCTCACTGCGAAGACAGTGGAAGCGCTGGGCAATAAGGGCGACCTGTGGTCCACCACCATCAGCTATAACCTGAGCGACATCACGGCGGCCAATCTGAAGCAGTACGACGCGATCTTCCTCGACAGCACGACCGCCTGCTTCCTCGATGACGCCGACGCCAAAGCCACAGAAGCGCGCCGCAAGGCGTTCCTCGATTTTGTACGCGGCGGTAAAGGTATCGCCGGCATTCACGCCGCCAGCGATTCCTACCATTGGGACTGCACCGCGGCCAGCCAGGCGGCCGCCACCACGCCGCAGCCGGACGCCGACCACGTTCTCGCCTCGCAGTTCATGGCGCAGGGCGATGCCAATCATGATGGCAAACTGAGCCGCCAGGAACTGGCATCGCTGGCGGACAGCTGGTACGACAAGCTCGACACTGACAAGACCGGCAAAGTCAGCCAGGCGGATTTTGCCGCGCGGCTGACGCCCGCTGTTATCCCCACGCCGGCGCGCGCGCCGCAGCCCTCGGCGGAAGCGGCGATCCAGCAGTGGCCGGAAGTCAACAAGCTCATCGGCGGATTCTTCAAGTTCCACTGGCCCGATCCGCAGCTCATCACGGTGAAGATCGACGATCCGGCCAGCCCGCTGACCGCGATGTTCCACGGCCAGGAGTTCGAAATCCACGATGAGACCTACACGTTCAATCAGGATTCGTTCTCGCGGAAGAACGTGCACGTGCTGACCAGCATTGATTACGACAAGATGAGTGACGCGGATAAGGCGAAGGAATCGCACCCGCGCACCGATCATGACTACGCGCTCAGCTACATCCGGCGCGAAGGCAAGGGCCGCGTTTTCTATGAAGGCCACGGCCACAGCGCGCGCGTTTATGCCATGACGCCGATGCTCGAGCACATCCGCGCCGGCATCCAGTACGCGCTCGGGGATCTGAAGGCGGACGACAGCCCGTCGGTCAAATAGCCGCCGGCGGATGGCAATACGGAGGGGTGATGGCTTCGGCCGTCACCCCTTTTTTATTGATTGCAAACCGGTTCCACAAGTGCGATAGACTATTCCACGGCACAGGAGACTCTATGAAGCCAAAAGGACTTTCAATCAGGACGTTAATCGCGGTGGGCGCGGTGGGCACTGTCGCGCTGGCCGTTGGGATGGTCTACGCCCAGGCCCCGGGCGGGTCGGGACGTGGCGGACGCGGCGGCGGCGGACGCGGCGCCGGTGCCCCGATGGCCGACGCCGTCGATATCGATAACAGTAACTCCGTCACGCGCGACGAGATGAAGAAGGCCTTTGACGCCTGGTACGCGGCGGCGGACAAGAAGCAATCCAACGCCATCACGCAGTTCGAATTGCAGGTGGCGCTCACGCCGGTATTCAACAAAGCGAAGCCCGAAGACGTGGCGGCCATGGACGCAGCCCTGCCCACCACGCCGGCCGCGAAACCGGCGAAGGCCCACAAGGTTCTCGTGTTCGGGAATGCGGCCGGGTTCATCCACTCCTCGATTCCGCTGGCGGCGAAGACCGTGGCGGATCTCGGCGAGAAGGGCAACCTCTGGACGACCACGGTTTCCTACGACCCCGCCGACATCAACGCGGCCAACCTGAAGCAATATGATCTGATCTTCCTGGACAGCACGACGGGCTGCTTCCTGGACGATCCGAAGGACCCCGCCGCGACTGCGGCACGCCGCAAAGCGTTCATGGACTTCGTCAACAGTGGCAAGGGTATCGCGGGCATCCACGCGGCCAGCGATTCGTATCACACCGATTGCTCGAGGGGCGGCGGGGCCGGCGGCAGCGCGAATCCGGTGACCGTTTCGAACCTGATCATGAAAGACGGCGACACCAACGGCGATCAGAAGCTGAGCCGTCAGGAAATGGATGCGGTCGCCAACGCCTGGTTCGACAAGATCGACACGGCAAAGGCCGGTACGCTGAGCCGCGCGGATTTCGCGGAGCGTTTCAACGCCGAGGTCACGCCGGCGGCTGCGGGGGGCGGTTTCGGCGGTGGGTTCGGCCGCGGATTTTCCGGGCGCGGCGGTGGCCGCGGCCGTGGTCCGGCTGCGGCAGCGACCGGCGAAAAGCGTGTACCTCTGGGGCAGACGCCTCCCGGTACCGTTCTCGACTGGCCGGAATTCAATAAGCTGATCGGCGGCTACTTCAAGTTCCACTGGACCTATCCGCAGCTGATCACGGTGAAGATCGACGATCCGAACAGCCCGCTGACCGCGATGTTCCACGGCAAGGAATTCGAGATCCACGACGAAACTTATACCTTTGCGCAGGATTCGTTCTCGCGGAAGAACGTACACATGCTCACCAGCATCGATTACAGCAAGATGAGCGAAGCCGACAAGGACAAGGAGCCTGTGGCCACCGGCCGCACCGATGGCGATTATGCGCTCAGCTACATCCACCGGCAGGGTAAGGGCCGCGTGTTCTACGAAGCGCACGGGCATGACGAGAAAGTCTACGCGATGACGCCGATGCTCGAGCACATCCGCGCGGGCATTCAGTACGCGCTCGGCGATCTCAAGGCGGACGACAGCCCGTCAGAGAAATAGCGCCGGTTCGTTTGTAGTCGAAGGGGCGGAAGCGGGATGAACTCCCGGCTTCCGCCTTTTCATTTTGCGTTCACAACTTTTTGAAAGATTTTAGGCCTACAATTACAGCGACTTGCACCCGGACGCCCCTCCGTCCGCCTGGCGACGTGCTTATTCTGTTGTCCTATGGATTCGCTCTACACGCCGCCACGAACCCGCCGTCAACCGATTCCCATCCGCGAAAGCCTGGCAAGCCTGCTGGCGTCGAAAATTGTCGGGCAGCCCGACGCGATTGACGCGCTGGTGCCCTGCGTCGAAATGTTCCAGGCGGGTCTCTCGCCGGAAAGCCGGCCCGCGGGCGTCTTCCTGCTGCTCGGACCCACGGGCACGGGCAAGACCCGCACGGTGGAGGCTCTCGCCGAAACGCTGCACGGCAGCGAGAAGAGCCTGCTCAAGATCGATTGCGGCGAATACCAGATGGAGCACGAGGTGGCGAAGCTGATTGGCGCGCCGCCCGGGTATCTGGGGCATCGCGAAACGCAGCCCGCGCTCACGCAGCAGAAACTGGCCGCGGTGGCGAGCGAAAAGTGCGCGCTGGCGCTCGTGCTTTTCGATGAGATCGAAAAAGCGGCGCCGTCGATGGCGCGCCTGATGCTGGGGCTGCTCGATCGCGGCATCCTGCGGCTGGGCGATAACAGCCAGGTCAGCTTCGAGAAGGCCATCATTTTCATGACGAGCAATCTGGGGGCGCGGGAGATGATGCGGGAGATCGCCCCGGAGATGGGATTTCAGTCCGCCATCGCGCCCGGGGCTGAGGATATCCTGCGAAAGCTGGAGCGCGTCGCGATGAGTTCGGTGCGGCGCAAATTTTCGCCGGAGTTCGTGAACCGGCTCGATCGCGTGATCACGTATCGTCCGCTGGAAGCGGCGGATCTCGCCGCGATTGTGGATCACGAGATCGAGCGACTGCAGCGGCACATCGTGAACCGTCTCGGCTCGCGCGCGTTCGCGGTGGATGTTCCGTATTCCGTGCGGCAATGGCTGCTCGAAACCGGGACTTCGCTCGAGTACGGCGCGCGCGAACTGAAGCGAACCGTGCACCGGCACCTGACGCAGCCAATCGCCGCGATGGTGACGCGCGGGTTGATTGAAGAGGGGCAGAGCGTAAAGGTTTCCGTGCGGCCGGACCGCAGTTCGCTCATCCTGCGGCCATCGCGAAGAGCTTCGGACGACTCACCAAAGGTGGCGTAGTAACATACAAGTGCGGGGTGGAGCAGTCTGGTAGCTCGTTGGGCTCATAACCCAAAGGTCGAAGGTTCAAATCCTTCCCCCGCAACCATCCGAACGCGCTC
>CAZPZE010000923.1:0-5010 GCA_964590625.1 uncultured Solibacteraceae bacterium | reverse complement strand
TGCACTTCACCACCTTCTTCACCGGGCAGCCGAAATTGATATCGACGAAATCGAACCCCAGGTCTTCGCAGACGCGCGCCGCTTCCGCCATCACTTCCGGATCCGACCCGAACAACTGCGCCGAAATCGGATGCTCTTCCGGGTCGAACGCCAGATAGCGCGCGACCGTACGATTGACCCTCTTGATGCTGCGGGATTCCGCATCGAGCGCCGCGCTGACCCCGTGCGAGCTCGTGAATTCCGTCATGATCAGCCCGCAGCCGTCCAGATTCCGGATAAATCGCCGGAAAACGGTGTCGGTCACGCCGGCCATCGGCGCAAGCACCGTCGCCGGCGCAAGCGTCGTGTTTCCAATGCGGAATGAGGCGGGGAAACCCACAAGTTCAGTTTAGCGTCTGCCACCAGCGGACCCGCGACTTTAGTCGCGGTGACAGACTCCACCGGCGGACCCAACACCTCCAGGGGAAGACGCCGAGCGCGACTAAAAACGCCGAGTCCGGTTTTAAACCGAGGGGGCCTTGCGCTTGCGCGGCGCAGCGGCCTTGCGAGCACGCTTCGGCGGCGCGGCAACGTTGCCATCCACCTCTTTGCCCGTCGTCTTCCGCGCGCCCTTCTTCGGACGCTCCGAGCCCGCCGTCGGCTGCCCCGGAACGATCGGTTGCGGGCCTTCTTCCTCTTCCGTCTCCGGCAGTGGCGGCGGCTCCGGCTCGGGAACGGCCGGCGGATGGAACTCCGCCCCCAGGAACACCATCAGCCCCTGGTTTTCATCCGGCACGATGCGCACCACCGTCTTGTCCTGCGAGAAATTCAGGAACTCGCCGAACTCCTGGAAACCGTAAGCCTTCCAGTCGAAGCCCGGCGCTTCTTCCGTAACCCACTGCTGCAGGTCGGCCGCGGTGACGCCCTCTTCGAGCTCCAACCGGTGATTCTCCAGCACGTCGCGCAGGAACGGGAGCGCTTCCTCGGGCCGGACCGTCTTTTCAGCCGCTCCACCGCGCTTGCGCGAAATCAGGTAACGGCCTTCACCGCCCGTGACCACGATCAGATCGTTCTTGCGCAGCTTCTCGATGAAATCCGTGAACGATCCCGCTCCATAAGCGCGTTCGCTGAAGCTCGAATCGAGCTGCAGCATGGTCGATTTCAACAGCCCGAGCTGCGGGCGCACTTCGCGGCGTTCCAGCACCTGCAGTGCACGCTCCACAAGCGGCATCGCCTGGTGCAGATCGAGCGCGGGACGGCGCTGGCCGCCACCCTGCTGTCCGCCCCCCTGGTGCTGACTACCGCCCAGCGGCGGCTGTCCGCCGCCCTCCTTCGGCCGGTCGTGCTGACGATCCTGCCGGTCACCGCGGATCTCGCGCTGGTCGCGATGCTGGCGCGGCGTGCGGCCGTCGTCGAGCACCGATTCGTAGCTGATGAACTCGTGGCAATTCTTCTGCAGGATAGTGCTGGTGAACGCCTTCCCGCCGAGGATGAAGACAGTCTTGTCGTACTGCTTCAGCTTGTTCACGAGCGCGATGAAATCGCTGTCGCCGCTTACGATCGCAAACGCATTGATGTGATCGTGGGTGAACGCCATTTCGAGCGCGTCCAGCGCCAGATTGATGTCCGCGCCGTTCTTGTCGCCGCGGGGCGACGGATCGCGCTGCACCATCTGAACCGCGTGCTCCGAAAGCTGGCGCGTGGAATTCTCCATGCGGCCCCAGTTGGCGTACGCGATCTTGGTGACGATTTCGCCGCGTTCCTTGAGAGCCTCAAGAACCACCGAAACGTCGAATTCCCGCTGGAGCGTCGATTTAACTCCGATCTCGATATTGTCGAAGTCGATGAAGACCGCAATCTTCAGGTGTTTTTCCATTTCTGTCCGGTACCTGCGAGCCGGCCGCGTCAGGGCTGCCGGTTCTTCCCTTCCATCTCAGGCCGCCTGGCTGGCGGCTTCGCGTACAGCAGCAACGATTGATTCCAGCGAAGCGCCAGGCTGAAAGACTTTTGTCACGCCCTGCCGCTCCAGCTCCCGCGCATCGTCAGCGGGAATAATTCCGCCCACGATCACCTTGACGCCATTCATGCCGTGTTGCCGCAGCAACTCCATCACGCGCGGAACGATGGAATTGTGCGCCCCGGAAAGCACCGAAAGCCCGATGACCTGCACATCTTCCTGCAGGGCCGCGCTCACGATCATCTCAGGGGTCTGCCGCAAACCAGTATAAATGACTTCCATACCCGCATCGCGAAGAGCCCGGGCAATTACTTTGGCGCCGCGATCGTGTCCATCCAGGCCCGGCTTCGCCACCAGCACGCGTATGGGTGCACTCATAGTGCGGCTTGCGGCCGCTGAATTTATCGTACTCTAACGCCGGTGCACTTCGGCGATACGGACGTTGCCGTTGCGCAGATTGACTGAACACGAGAAGTCGAACCAGACCGGCCGATTGCGGTCCATCGCCGACGCCGTGCCCACCACCCAGTCATTTCTACCCGGCCTGTCGTCGATATTTGCCGACGCGAAATCCACGCTCCGGTAGCCCTGTTCGCGAATGCGCTGTTCCACCGCAACTTCGCACGCCTCAATGGCGCGACCGTTCACCGGATCCCCCCAGCCCGAAACACCTTCCTGAACCGGGATCACATCGGCGGAGCGGACACGGCCGGCGTCAAAATCCACCGAGCACGAAAACCGGAAAGTGCGGGGTCCTCGCCCTGGCCGCCGGGCTTCGAAGAAACCGACCACCCAATCGTTGCGGCCCGGCTGATCGTCCATGCGAGTCCGGCGGAAGATCACGTCATGCGCGTTGAAGCGGCGCGCCGCCTGTTCGCGGACATATTCCTGGCAGGCGCGAACAGCGTCATCGGTGAAGAAGCGGCGGCCTGCAACCGGAGGTGGTGGTCCATATGGGCCACGTGCTTCCGGTCCAGGCCGGGGTCCCGGGCCCGTCAGGCCCCACATGATGTCGAATGTATAGCCTTCCGAACCGCCGCCGGAATCGTCGATCCGGATGACGGCGGGACGTCCATTTCCCGGCGCCTGGACCAGTTGCTGGCGTCCGCGGCCGTCGATCCCCTGAAACCGGAAGCCCGCGGGATTGTCCGGCAGCACCTGGCTGCATTCGAACCGGCGCCATTGCGGCGGCTGGCCCTGCAGATTTCGCAATATTGCGGTGTCGCCCCGAATCTCCACCTCCGCCGCGCCATCCACCACGACTTCGAGCGTGCATTTCGCCTCGCCGGACCCGTTGTTGACCATCGTGGCCCGGCGCTGGAAAGTCTGAGCCGACGCGAGCCCGCCCACCCCCAGAATTGCGATCAGAACCGCTGAGTACCTTCGAAACATTCGTCTTCCTCCTGGCCCTGCATAAGCCTTTGATAAGGCATACGTGCAATTCCGTGACCAAAACAACAGAGTAGCCGACGATCACCGCGCTAATCCGGCGCTGGCGTGGTGTCGATGTGGTCAACGACCAGTGTGTTGACGGGAGCCGGGTGCTTTTCCAGCGTGAGCCCCAGTTGCGACTCGATTGCGTCGACGAACATCTCGGCGTCCGGGAGCTTCCCGCCGGTATCCGCCGCGGAAATTCGCAGATTGATGTCGTAATAGCCGTCGAGTCCCGTCCCGTCGAGCACCAGGCGGTCAAAAACGAAGTTGTTGTTGAGATACTGGACCAGCTTCGAGAGCGTGATTCCAAACGGCGCTGTGGGGGAACTGGATTGCAGGCGATCCTGCAGGCTCCAGCCCTCCGGGCCGCTCCTGACGCTGATGCTGAGGGTCTTGTCGTCAGGCGGATTCGGCGATTTGCTGATTTTCGGGCCGCTCTTCGCCACCTTCAGCAGATAAACGGGCGACTCCCGCATCTCCCAGTGCGTCTGGAGGCGGAATCGCTCCGCGAGGAGGCGCTGCAGCATGAGCTGAATTTGAGATTTGGAAGTCCCCGGCGGATATGTCGCCTGCACGTCGTAGAAGTTCACGTTGCCGAGCAAGCCGCGCGGCCACACGATCTGGTATGTCGTAATCGGGAACGCAACCCACACGAGCGCTTTGATGTTGATGTGCCGGTAATCCAGCCGCCCGGCATCTGAGTTCATGTCCACCGCGCCGGCATAAGGGACTACCCGCACGGACGCGGCGTCAAATTGTGGCAGAGTCGCGGGCTGCGCGTGCGCGATTGTCGAGAGGAAAATGAACGCCGTCATCGCTGAAAAACGCCGCATGCCACTCAGTTCTCGCTGGGCTTGAAATTGGCGTGATCGACAACGATGCTTTCCACGGGAATCTGGGCCTTCTCCAGACGAAGCCCGAGCGATTTCATCGCGTCGAAGACCGTCGGCGCATCCGATTCGACGGGCGCGAGCTTCGAAAACTCGGTCTGAATATCGAAAACCCCATCCAGACCGGTTTGATCGCACACAGGCCGCTCAATACTCGTGGAGATCAGGGTCGCCAATTGAGACATCGTCGCATCCGGCGAACTGGCGGTAACGCTCCCTGCTCCTCCGTGGCTCGAGAAGCCATAGCCCGCAGGCCTCTCCGATGCCTTTAATTTTGGCCCCCCTTTATCCACGACGAGAACATAGCCGCTCATCTGTTTCATTACGGAATGAAGGCGGACTGCGAAACGCTCCGCCAGAAGACGCTGCAGCATCATCCGCACTTGGGCATCGGTGGTCGCCGCTGGCATCGTGGCATTGATATCGAACGTGGCCTCGTGCGAATGAAGCTCGCCGGGACCGGAGATTCGGTCGGTTCGAATTTGATACGCCCACTCGATCAGTTCGCTCAGATCGCAGTTGATCGCGCGAAAGTGAGTTGCGTCCTCCCGTTTATGCGATGAAAAACCTATCCGTTTGATCAGGAGATGTGATCCAGGCCGAACCGACGCGGCATCGAACGACGGAAGGTCGGCCCCGAAAAGCGCAAGGCCAATCAGGAATCCGCAGACCAGTCTGAATCGCATCGCCTACTCCCACTCAATCGTGCCCGGAGGCTTGTGAGTCAGGTCGTAGTATACCGCCGAAATT